>JAKSBO010000136.1 GCA_022361095.1 Desulfobacterales bacterium
CATGCGCTCTTTTCATAGCCGTATTGTTAGGGGGGGTGAGGCCTTAGAGGAAAGACGGCCTGCCGGGAACGGTTATTCATGTAGAAGAATTTCAGCCTATTCGCCTGGGTCTGAACTACTGAAGTTCGATGTTATAAAAAAGGCAAGTTTAAAATATAATACCTTAGACAGGGACATGATATCTGAGGCATGGGACAAAGTTGCTAAAAAACAAATCTCATAAATACAATTTCATATATGAAAAACTGGTTCCGGACGACAACGACATTGTCGGACTGATTGCCTATGGGATTTATAAAAGAAAAAAAATTGAGTTCATAAAACAATATATTGCTGAGAACGACGGGACAGATCCGGGTGAAAGCATTATCCATGATTTTCACATGGCCAGCCTTCAGCATATAGACGGATACAGGCTTGAAGCTTCCAAACTTTCACTCGATTTTGCAAGGACCTATTGGGATGGTTTTCTCCAGGAGACTGAAAATGAGCTGAATGATGCCAAACAGGATCTTGACCAAGAATATGAGACCCGCTGTACAAGAGAGATTGAAAGACTTAACAGAGAAAACGAAGAACGCAAACTGATTTTTGAACAGAAAGTAGGACTTCTTAAACCAAAATTCTGGTATGGTGTTGCACAGAGCATTGTTGCTTCGCTTCTTATTTTGTTCGTCGTTTTTTTCCTTTTTATTGCCACGGAATCTTACCGGATTGATGCGATAAAAACATTCAGAAACTTTGCAGAAATCGTTAAAACCATAAATTCTGAACAGCCCTTACAAATCCATCCATCAGCAAATAAATAACAGGGGAATTCCGGGAGCACGATACCTTGTAGAAACGCATCCGTGAGTTTCTAAAAGGGGCGGAAGCTTTTGAAACGATTAATTTTCATTCTGTTGAGCATTATCGGCTTTATGAATATTTTCCTGTGGCCTGTCAACGAGTATGAATGGATGTTAGAAGACAATCCTGCTATTTCTCTTCCAATTGATCCAAATACTGGATTTTATGCATTTATTACTGTAATGCCCCTTGCTATTGTGCTGTTGGTTGGGTTTTTAGCTAAAGCAAAAAATGAAAAAATCATAGATTTTTTCATTGTCGTTTTTTTATTTGCAATTTGGTTTTTCAAATATGGTTCCGCAATTCTCTAATATGTAGAAAGTCTAAATTTCGGGGGGAGCATAGAGATAGTGCTTCAAATGATTAATCTAAAAAGTTTATTAGATTATGTCAGGAAAAAATCCGGTGATGTAATTTCTGACAAAAACGCTAAAATGACAAAAGATCAAGTATGTCAAATCGCAAAAGACTGGGCTTTGAATCTAAATTTGATATTTGATGGGCCTATTGAGATAAAATACCGATATTTTGATGAGGGTAATTATTGGATTGTTAAATCAAATGCCTTAGGAAAATGCGGCACCATTGTTAAAATAGATGATCAATCAAGAAATCTCGCCGATTCAAAAACATTTCTTAGATAAATCAAACAAGGAGTTTTTATTCGTGAACTATCCAATCATCCACAATTTAAATCTGAAAGCATGTTGTTACAAAACACTTGATGAAATTGAATCAAAAATCAAATTCGGAAAAATGTTAGAAAAAAGTATGCCGATAGGCCTATGGGTTAATATTTTTGGCCCAAGCCCATCTTCAATGAATACTATTGTTTCAGTATCTCAAGTCGATTTTCAGACATTAAGGAATCTGGTGCGGTCGGTAGCTGCAGTGCCTGAAATAACTCGGGCAGCAATTCGGAATGAGTGTGTAGGAGAGTGGTTTTCACATAGTAACGATGCAAAACTTCAAAAATTTTGGGGAGGAATGAGAGATGTCTTTCTTTAATATGAAATATTTTTTAGTAACTTTATTGTTTTTGTTTCATTCCACTTCGGCAGCACATGCTGACCAAGAAAATAATTTTTTAGCTTATGATAAAATTGAAAACTTACAAAAAATTATAGATCAATTTGATGATGACAAATTTAATGCTTACTTGATTGAGATGTCTCATTATTGTTTTAAGGATTATCGTATTGCTATATGCAATATGTTTGTTGAATACAGAAATAATCTTTCAAAGGTAAATTTTTGCGCACAGAAAAGTTCTGAATTACAAAAAGATTATAACGGGCAATGGGTAGATGATTTGCTTAATTTAGTAAACCGAGAATATATTATTAATAACACGGACAATTTTAAAAACCTTTTTTATAATATTAATAATAAGCAATATCGGTACTTTTGCATTGAGAATGAGAAAGATGTCGTTTTTTCTGAAGTGTATTACATATTGACGATGAAAAAATTTTTAAACTTGTTTATCTCTTATGCAGAAAGTGTTCCTGAATCTGAACGAAAATTATATTCAAAAAAAGTTATTATTGCCAGTTCCATAATTGACTCAATGGCAAATCCTCCCGTCCAAAACATTCTAAACAGACAACTCGGTTCGTATTTAAATATAATGCATAATGTGGATCTACAGCCTAATGTTATTGAATATATCCTTAATCACCCTACTTTTTCAAAGCCCTTTGATTTGATAAAAACAATTGGGGATTTAAACGCTGTAATTAATCGAAAATAGTTTTCGTTTATCGCATGAGCATGATGAGATTTCTTAAACCTGCTGTCAAATTTCGGTGGACACCGTACTTAATTGAGAAAAATTTACGGTGCCCCCTGATTATCCAACCGGCTGAGAAAATTGCCTAAATGATAAACTTTTAGGTGACTAAATCATCTACAAATTCAGACACAGGATCAATGCCGGTCACCAATAAATGATCCCTGGCCCTGGTGCATGCTACGTAAAGAAGATGCCGTTCCGTATTATATACCTCATCCAGATCCGCATCATCTCCTACGGCTTCAATTCTTTGTAAAGAAGGGATGACATCCTCATCACAGGCCATGACCACAACGGCCTTGAACTCAAGTCCTTTGGCCAGGTGCATGGTGCTGACGGAAAGATGGCCGCTTTTCATCTGGATTTTCTCATCCAATATCGTGTATGGCAAACCAGCCGAATTTACGGCAGCAACAGCTCGTGAAATTTCATTCTGTGAACGGACAAAAACACCAATCTCGGAGGGTATGATCTCTTTCTGACTACACTGCGAAATCCAGGCAGCAACGGCGTGAGTCTCTTCTTCCTGGTCCGCATATTCTATAATTTGCGGTAAAGGGCCGTTGAACACGGAAATGGTGTCACTTCTCTTTTCCTGGTTCCCGTCAACATCGGCAATTTCCGGGTCCAGTAATAAGTCTGCCTGTTTGCGGATCTGGTGGGAAGTGCGATAATTAATCCGAAGTGTTCGGGATCGTCCAAGGATGTTTACCCCAAGTGCTTTCCAGGAAAACGGCTGCTGGAAAATCCGCTGGCCTAAATCGCCTGCAAAGAAAAGCCCGTTCTCCCGGTTAGCGCCCATGGCAGCAAGCAACTGAAGCTGGGCAACGCTGACATCCTGTGCCTCATCAACAACAATGCAGTCAAATGGAGGACGGCCTTGCTCCTGAATTTTTCCAGCAACGGTATTAAACATTTCAGATGTTGTGGTCAGTTGGTGTTCCTGAAGTAACAAACGAACTTTTGAAAAGATTTCCCAGAGTTTCTGCCTTTGTTGTTCAGGCAGACGGGTTTTTCTGCCCAGGCGACGAACATCACGATAGGCCTCCCAGGTTTGTAATTGCCACGCATCAACCACATCCTGCCATTCACTGAACAGGAATCGCCTGGAAAACGTGTGATCTGGTACACTTTTCGCCGAATCTTCAATAAATGTTTTAATTTGTGATATGGGGGCAAGGTCAAGCTTCCGACCTTGGGCACGGTACAGTCGTCTGCCAATGGTTTCCATGTCTGCCACTTCCAGACGTTCACCGAGACGGGGCATATTGCTGATCAACAGTTTCAGCTTTCCTTGCAGAGCGTTGGCAAGTGGCTGGGAAAATGTGGTCAATAAAATACGGAATTCTGAATTTAACCGGGCCAGATGAACCGCCCGGTGCAGGGCAACAACCGTTTTACCTGTGCCTGCAGACCCGGAGACCCTTGCAGGACCGCTGAAATTTTTTTGCACCAGTTCCCTTTGATCCGGGTGCAGAAAAATGGTCCATTTTTCCCAGGGGGATTCCAGTGCCCGTTCCAGTTCATCCTTGTTTGTCATTAAGCGGAAGCGGCGTTTAGCATCGGGATGATCAAATGGGTTGCCACTGCCCGGTGAGCTAAAACTCAATGTTGCAGGCGTTCCGCCTGTAGCAATTTCCAGCAAGGCTTCCGCCGCTTCATCCGGAAGGTGATCCGCCAGATCCAACAATGTATCTTCATTGACTTGATGAACGTCTTCAAGCCACTCTTCGGGCACACCGTAATTGAGCAACATTTCATCGCTCACATCCTTAAATAACAAAGGTTTGTCACGGACGACTTGCTCTTCAATAAAGGCGGGGAGTAAAATCTCTTTGACCCGTTCCCGAATTTCAATAATCTGTGCGGCACCGGTCTTTGGATGCACCTCAATTTTGCGTTTTTCCGCCCAGGCATAGGCAGGTTCATGGTGATCAACATAACATAGAAGAAAATTGGCATCGGTTTTATGAATAATAATACGGATGTCGTTATTCACCCTGACAGACCAGAAATTGGGATCTTTCACCCGGTCCAGCCGGTGGAATTGAAGTCCGGGATGAGCAGGATTCATTTGCAGGTCAAAGGCCGTTGTTTTAATTATCTTCTGCTCCTGGGGATTCAATTTTGCAAGACTTGCTGTGAACGTATCTGCTATACGAAAATTCATAAACCGGTTCCAATCGTAAGAGGTGTTAAAATTTTATTTTCGACGGCTGAATAAAGATCTATATTTGTTGCAGGGGCATGTACGGAAATGATTAAGGCATAACGCGCCTTTTTATTGTATCTTGCAAGGGCGGTCCGGGTCTTCCTCCGGCCAAGCGTGGGAAAAACAGCCAGCACACCCCGGCTGGCAAGTTCTGCGTCAGACCCTTTCCATATATCTGAATGCGATGATCCTTTATGCTGGTTTCGCGGACCGATGAACCATCCTTTATCATCCCCGAGATAATCTGTGATCAATTTTTTAAAATGAACCAATTTGCCGTCCGGAACAAAAACAGTGGCACAGGTCCGTTCCTCATCCTGCCGTATATTGAACAGCTTAATACCGGAGCGTTCCCGGGCCAGACGTTCAAAGGCCAGCTCAACATCGTCAAAGGACTCAAATTCAAGGCAAAGGCCAATTCCTTCAGGTTCAAGCCCAGCCGATACCTGGATTTGACGAGCTTCATCCATCACCGGTTTTAATTGTTGAATTTGTCCGAGCAGATGGGTCCCGTACTGTTTGCGCTTTCTGGCAGGCGGGACGGCGGAACTGCCGCCGCCTTTGGGCCGGAACGGCTCGGAGTGGGCCAGGTTGCCCAGTAAGAAGTGAGATCTTTTCTGTTGATTTTCTTCGCCCATTATCCTTGCATAAGGCGGGTTTTTAAGTTTTTACGTTCAGCAATCATCTCTGCCCTGGCCATGCTTGTTGTTTTCTCCTGAATAAATCCAGACAAATCCGGTTACGCTCTATCTCGTTTTGTTATCCATTATAGCCTATGTTTGATAAACTTTCATCACCTCATCCCCCAGGTGATTGATCACCTTTACGGCAATACGGCCCGATGCCGGGCGGTCAAAGGGGCGGGAGATATCGCTGTTCAAACTGTCCCAGGCCTCTTTGTTGATTTCCGCCTTAAGGGTGGTTTTCAGTGCCTTGTAGGGATCATTGGCCCCGAGGAAATAGGCCTGCCGGACAAAAAAGCTCTCCTCATTGTAATCGGTGTCAATGAACCAGCAGGCAATGCCGTCGGCGTTGTCGCTTTTGACCTCTCCGGTATTGGGATGGAACACATCCACGCCGTTGATTTGAACCCGGATCTGGTTGTTTTCAGCATCAAGGATATCAATATCCGGCTCGCCAAAGATGACAAATAGATTGCCTTTGCCTGTATTTTTCAAATCATCGGCCATGTGCAGGTCCGCGTTCATCCGGGCTTTGAGTACCGGAATGCGGCCAAGCTTGTCAAAATCCGATGAATGGGCGTCATAGTTGAAGGCGCAGGTGACCAGCACATCAAACCCTGCATCCCCGGCCTCCCGGGCTGCCGCCACCAGATCGGGCCTTGATACCGTGCCGAATTCAGGGCCGATGAAGACGGCTGCCCTTCGTTCCGTTCCCTGGTCTCCATCTCCTTCCAGGTAACGGCCTTCGGCACAGATGTATCTGCCGGGCCACGGGCTTAAGGACGAAAAAGAGATCTTATTTTCCTTGTGTGCCTGCTGGACCCCGGCGGTTTTCAGGTTGTCCAGGACCACCTGGGCAAAATCCTGGTTTTCCTCCCCCTGGGGCGTTTTCAAAGGATCAATCAATTCGTCGTCTGCATCCACCCCCATTACCCGGTGGGGGGAGAGGGATTCCACGGTAAAGGGACCTGCCACCCGCACCTTTTTCTTGTCTTCATAGGGTTTGTCGTAGAGGTATTCAAAATCGGCCTTGGCCGCTATGGATGCATCAATCTCCTTTTGCCGGGCAATGCGCAGGTTCCACCATTTTTTGTGCAGGGTTTTGGCCTTGGCCGGCCACTCTTCGTCAGCATCCCGGGGGATTTCCCACTCCTGGTATTTTGTTTTCAGGGCGGTATTGAGCTGTTCGCGCAAGGGCTCCATCTCTTTTTGGAACTGATCCCAGATTACGTCGATTTCCGCATTATTGGCAATGGCTTTCAGGGTGATGTGTGGGACCCGTTCATAGACAAAGCCCTGGCGAATATTACCGAAGGTTGGAGTTTGGGATGGGGGCGTACGGGTGATTTGGGCCTCTTTTTCCTGGCCGTCTTTGCTGTCTGACAAAAGGTAATAGGGGTAGCGGGCGCCCATGATGCGGGCACGAGCCAGCGTCAGGGCAACTCTTGAGGTGTCTATCGTGATCCAACGACGGCCCCATTGTTCAGCTATATAGGCTGTTGTGCCGGAACCGCAGGTGGGGTCGAGAACGAGGTCTCCTGGGTCGCTTGTCATGAGGATGCAGCGTTCAATCACCTTTTTATGCGTCTGAACAATGTAGATTTTATCTGAAGCAAAAGCACCAAATTGTGTGTCGGTCCATATATTGTTGCGTTTCCCTGTTACTCTCTGATGCCCATATTTCTTCCATCGTATCTGTTTGGAGCTAAATCTTACAATTCGATCTGCTTTGTCTAACCTATTGATATTTACTGGGTCACAAGCCCACTGCCTTGATGAAGACGGGCTAAATTTTTCGCCTCTGAAATTTATCGAGACAGAACGCGTTTCACTGGGGTGTTGCGATGTCATATCACCAAGCTCATAACTTCCTATGACGTCTTCATTATTACCAGACGAATTACTTTCGTTCGAAAAAAGATCGTGATATTTTAATTTATTTTTATCTTTGGCGAATAATAGTAAGTAATCAGCCACAGTATCTATTGTTGCTGATGTTCTACCGGTAGAGGTTTGGAAAGTTATTTGTGTACAAAAATTTTCATCCCCAAACACCTCATCCATCAAAGCCCGAACCC
>JAKSBO010000318.1 GCA_022361095.1 Desulfobacterales bacterium
ATCCTGGGCGGATCGCTTGAATTCTCCCATGGCTTTGCCAAGTGTCTTTGCTACTTCCGGCAGTTTTTGCGGCCCTATGACAATCAGGGCTATGGCCAGAATCAACAAAATTTCCGGCATTCCTAGGCCAAACATGTGTTGGTGTTACTCCTTGTGTTTTCAAAATTGGGATCGTGTCTATCCATAATTGCTTCCGGGGCCCAATTTCTTTGTTGGCCAAACATCCTCATTTATGGACGTGCACTATAATTAACTACTTAAATTGTTTTTACATTGAACCTGGTTGGGTGTCAACCGGGTCATGGGTTTTTGGCGGCTGTTGTTTTTCCAGGCCTTTTCCGCCTTCTGTAAGGTTTTCTGCCTTTATTGGACCCATTTGTCTTATTTTGTCTGTACGGTTTTTTTGAGGGTCGCGGGGCCGGTGCAGGCAGGTCAGCCTCCAAAGCCGCTGTCGGATATTCACAGCAGATCTTGTGACCCAGCACCTCCTCGATCTTCGGGATTTGAAACGAGCTCATTTCATCGGCAAAACTGACGGAGGTACCTGTTGCGCCTGCTCTGCCGGTGCGGCCGATTCGATGGATGTAGTGCTCAGGTTCTATGGGCAGATCATAATTGATGACGTGGCTGATGTTTTCAATGTGCAATCCCCTGGCTGCCACATCCGTTGCCACCAGGACATTGAGAGTCCCGGTTTTAAATCTGTTGAGCACCTTGAATCGTTTGTCCTGGGCTACATCACCGGACAGTACCCCTGCGTTCAGGCCGTACCTGGATAACTTTTCAGACAGATACCGGGCCGTATCCTTGCGGTTGACGAAGATGATCACCCGTTCAAGTTTTTCACTGATTAAAAGATTGCATACATTTTTAAACCTGTCCGCTTCAGTGGTCAGGTAGACGATCTGGTTGATGGAACCTGCAGCGGCCTGTTCCGGATCAATCTCAATTCTCACGGCATCCCGGGTCCAGGAGTCGGCCAAGCGGAGTACATCGTCCGTGAGGGTGGCTGAAAAAAACAGGGTCTGGCGTTTGTCCTTGTGGGGGGTCATGTAAATCAGACGGCGGACATCGGGTATAAAGCCCATATCCAGCATTCGGTCTGCCTCGTCAATGACAACTATTTCCACCCTGGACAGATCAATCAATTTTTTTGAGATAAAATCCAGAAGGCGTCCCGGGGTTGCGGCAATAACGTCCACGGGTTTGTCCGTGAGAAGGGTCTGTTGTTTCTGATAGTCGGTGCCGCCGAAAACCGGGACAACCCGCAGGTGGGAATATTTGCCAAGCCCCTTGAAATCCTTCTCAATCTGGTAAACAAGTTCCCTGGTGGGGGCAAGGATCAGGGCACGGGGATATTTTTTCTGGCGCTTGACGGATTTGCGGGCAAATTGATTAATCAAGGTGATGATAAAGGTGGCGCTTTTACCCGTTCCGGTCTGGGCCTTGGCTGTGGCATCCCGGCCCTCAAGGGTGTGGGGAAGAAGCCGGGCCTGAATATCCGTACAGTATTTAAAATCAAGATCACAGATGGCATGCATCAGGCCTGTGGTAAGTTTAAGGTCATGGAAGCGGGTCTTTCCCTCCTGGGGGGCAACCGGGAATTTTTCTAGGGTCCAGCGTGGTTTTCTGGGTTTGGGGCGGGGCTTTTGCTCTGCCTGGGGTTCACTGTCTAGGGGCGATACAGCCGTTTCAGGCTTCCGGGTTTCCGAAATAGTGGTGCCGGTATCGCGTTGTTTGGGTCTTCCGGTAAAAAGTGTTTTTATAAAGTTGATTAATTGTTTCAAAATGATTTAACTATAATTTATTAAAGGTAAATATCTAAAATCTTCGGGATCAGATTAAATGACCAACGTTTTTTTAACAGACACATCGTTTTTTGGGAAGTAAAAATTCGTTTTGTAAAACAGTTGGGCGTTGATCCCTATATAAGCTTGAACGAAGCTGAATTGCCTCCCTACTTGCGAAAAAGTAGGGGAAAAGTCAAAAAAACTTGACTTTTCAACTGTTTCACGGTAATAAGATGCCTAAAAATAACCTGAACCAGGGTGATGTAGAATGCTGATATTGTCCAATCTTTTCATGGCGGTTGCCATTGTTCTTGACTATGCTTTAAATATTTATATGTGGATTGTTATTGCCTCGGCCGTTTTGTCCTGGGTGAATCCGGATCCGTACAACCCCATCGTCCGATTCCTTCGCAAGGCAACGGAACCTGTGTTTTACCAGATCCGCAAACATCTTCCCGTGAATTTCGGCGGACTGGATTTGTCCCCGATTGTTGTATTTTTAGTTATTATTTTTCTTCAGAATTTTGTTGTAAAAAGTCTCGTTGGCCTGGCCCGTTCGATGTAATAACCACAAAGGAGTTTGCTAATGGGCGTTACCCCACTGGTGATCAAACAAAAAGAATTTTCTTCTCGTTTCAGAGGTTTTGACGTACAGGAAGTGGATGCTTTCCTTGAAGAGGTGGCAAGGGAGCTTGAATCCCAGGAATCTGCCCTGGAAAAGCTCAGGCAGGAGCATCATCGCTTGAATGTGGAAAACCAGGGTTATCGAAAACGCGAAGAATCGATGAAAAATGCCATGATTCAGTCCCAGAAGGTTCTGGATCAGATGAAGGATAACGCTGAAAAATCGGCCCAGGTCATCGTTGCCAACGCAGAAGTTGAGGCTGAAAAAATTTTGAGCCGTGCCCATAAACGCCTTTCCCAGTTGCACAGCGATATTACGGAACTTAAACGCCAGCGTATCCAGCTTGAAATGCAGATCAGTTCGGTGCTTGAGTCGCATTCAAAACTGCTCGAGATGACCAAGGAAGAAAACAAAGCGGCCGACGAATCAGACACGGCCCTGAAGTTTATCCGCCGGGCCTGATTCCTTTCAAATATCGGCCATGGGCTGATCTGGCTTATCGACACCCAGGCCCAGCCCGCAACGAATGTTGAAAAATCCGTGTAGATTATACAAATGATTAAAACAGCGGTGGGCTGGTCTATAGATAAACACCCAGGAGATAAACACCCAGGGTCAACCCAAGACGAAATATAAAATTATTTAATGCGTTATTTTTGTTTCACAGAACGCGTTTGGTTGCATACCCTTGTCCTAGAGGGTTGTACTGCGTTTTGGGCAGGCGTTTCCAACCATCTTCCGATCAGGGGGCAAATGATAAAATAAAGGGGTGTAAATGGCTGAGATTGATGCGTTTTTTAAGCTCATGCATGACCAGGGGGCGTCCGATCTGCACCTGACTGCAGGGCAGCAGCCGGCGCTGAGGCTTCACGGCGACATTGAGCGAATTAAATACGATAAATTAACCAATGATAAGCTGCGCGGCATGCTTTATGAGATCACCTCCCAGGAAAAGATTAAGGAATTTGAGGAAACCGGGGATGTTGACTTTGGATATGAAATTCCCGGCCTTGCCCGTTACAGGGCCAATTATTTCATGCAGAAAAACGGTGTTGCCGCCGTATTTCGTGAAATTCCCTCCACCATCCGCACCGTGGCGCAGCTGGGGCTTCCCCCGG
>JAKSBO010000798.1 GCA_022361095.1 Desulfobacterales bacterium
GATGATATATAGCCATCTGCCTGGGTCCTGTATAAACGTGCATAGATCCCGCCTTTTTCCAATAAATCCGAATGACCGCCCTGTTCGGCGATACGGCCTTTGTCCAGAACAAGGATCTTGTCTGCCATTTTTACCGTTGAATACCGGTGGCTGATGATTAATGCGGAGCGGTCCCGAATCAGGCGTTTCAGTTTTGAAAAAATATTCATCTCGGTTTCAGGATCCAGGGCACTGGACGGTTCGTCCATGATAATAAGCCTTGCCTCTCGAAAAAAGGCCCGTGCAATGGCCAGCATTTGCCATTGCCCGACACTGAGTTCTTCACCGGTTTTAAACCATTTCCCAAGCATGGTGTCATAGTCATGGGGGAAGTTGAGGATCATGCTGTGAATGCCGGTCTCTTTTGCAGCTCTTTGGATGGAATCGGTATCTTTCCGGTTTTCAAGATTACCCATGTATATATTTTCACGAATTGTTAGATTATACCGGTTATGATCTTGAAATACGACACTGATCATTTTTCTATACTCTTGAGGCCTGAATTTTTTGATATTAGTCCCTTCAAAAAAGATCTCCCCATGTTGGGGTTCATATAGGCGGGCCAATAATTTTGCCAGTGTCGATTTTCCTGACCCGTTTTCTCCCACAAGCGCCACGGTTTCACCGGGCATTATGGAAAAATTTACATTTTTTAGAACATTTTTTTCACAGTTGGGGTAAAAAAAGGTTATATTTTTAAACTCAATGCCTTTCTCATTTTTGTTTGGTACTGTCATCGGAGACTTGGGTGTTTTTATCCGGGGAGTGATATTCAGAAAATCATAGAAATGGGATAGAAACAGGTTGTCCTCATACATCTGGGCACCGTTTTCGAGTAAGGTCTTTAAGAAAAACAGTCCCCGTTGGAATGCCTGAAAATACATGATCATCTCACCCAGTGAAACCGAACCCTGCACTGTCTTAAGTGCGATGTAAACAAAGGACCCAAACACGGTAATGGTCATGCTGGACTGGGCAATGAAATCTCCCAAAGCCCGGCGTTTTTCAAAAAACAGCTTTTCTTTTTTCAGGGTTTGCCGGATCTGTTTAAACCGTTCGATAAAGTGGCTTCCCAGGTTGAATAAACGGAATTCCTTGGCATGTGATCCTCCGGTGAGCATGGTATGAAAATAGTTAGAACGGCGCTCGTCTTCTGTCCTCTTTTTTTGCCAGGAATAAATTTTTTCCGAATATTTCAGCCTCAGCCATACGCCGGGTATTGCAGCCGCCACCATGATAATCGAAAGATAGGGATTAAAGATGAACAGCAACCCGAAAACCGCTGCAAACGATACTCCGTTTTGTCCCGCTGTAAAAAGCCCGTTAACTATATTTGTCGGCCGGTATGGCCCTTCTCTTTGTGCTCTGTAAAGGGTATCATGATATTCGGAGGATTCGAAATATTCCAAATCGGTTCGGATGGATTTTTCATGAAGTACGGACAGCATATGGTCCGTAACGGTTAGGGATTGTGCTTTTTTTAGATAATCGGATATAAAGTTAAAAAATGCGGTGAGTACACCAATGCCGCATGCCAGGGAAATGTATAACAGCGGGGTTGAAAAATGGGGATCAAACAGGTTGATTTTTGAACTGAAATCAAGTTGTGTTACCGAGTCGATAATGAGTTTTAAAAGGTACAAAGAGGCGAGGGGAAGGATACCAAGAACGATAACCATGAGCCCTGAACCGACTGAGTATAATGGAGACGCCTGCCATACAAACCGCAGGGCTCTATCAATTCGGACGGCATTTTTTATTTTTGTATGGAGCGTGTTCGGTTGCATCGTTTTTTATAGTATACATAAAATAAAAAAAAAGACAGGGCGTTTGGTTACGCCCTGTCTTGCTGTGCTTTAATAACCGGTTTTAAAGTTAGACTTTTTTTCTCCCTACAGCGCTAAGCCCGAGTAATCCGAAACCAAAAAGCAACATCGTTGTTGGTTCTGGGATCTCTCTTCCGGCAATGGTATCCGTGTCAACTGCAAATTGAAAAGAAGATGCCATGCCGTCTCCTAAGACAGCCTGGTTGGCATCTCTGACAAAATCCAGATAAAGGGTTTCAAACAGGTCCTGTTCTGTCGGCTGAGGACTTGACGACGGGTATGTGTTTAACAGGACTTCTCCTGTAAATGCCCAGTAAAATGCATTCTGTTCAATACCGTCATATTCTTCTCCGGTCGGAAGAAACACACTGTCGGCTGCGACTGTACCACTTTGGTCCGTTCCGGTTTGAAGGCTTGGCCCCCATAAACCTGAACTGGAACCAAATGTGCCCTCATCAGTAGGAGCACCGGGATACCTGAAAACAATGTCAAATACCGTTCGCTGCTCTGCATAGGCGTCAATGGTAATATTCTGGATACTTGCACCATTATCGGCACTTAATACCCAGTCGAGCCCAAACGAACCTGTGTTGGTACCGTTAAAAGTTAACGACCAGTCGGTGCCGCCGGCCATGTTGTTTGACCATCTGTCGGTTTCTGTTTGAAGCGCCCCGCTGGTGTCCAGATATTGTACCGTAACGGACATGCCGTCCATATCAAAGGGATTTACACCCACCTGGCTGGTACTGATCGCATCAACAGGATTGGCAAATGCGCTTATCGGTGATATTAAAAATAAGAATAATATAGTAAATAAAA
>JAKSBO010000641.1 GCA_022361095.1 Desulfobacterales bacterium
AGTTGAAAAAAAAGAAAAAACTGCATGAAAACCTCACGGCGTCCAAGGAAATAGTCGATTTAAGCCGGGACCTTGCCGCCATTGACCGGCATGTGGATGTTGAACACTCATTGGATGATTTTAAACTGCAGGCGTTTGATACCAGCAAAGCCTTTGAACTGTTCCAGTCCTTTGAATTTAAAACCCTTGCCACGGAATTTTCCCAAAAAGTAGATAAATCAAAAAAGATATATAAAATGATCCACACCGTTGCCGACATGGAAAATCTGGCATCGGAACTTGAACGCAAAGGGGTGTTTGCCGTTGACACGGAGACCACGGGCATTGATCCCATGCGGGCGGACCTTGTGGGCATCTCCTTTTCATACCGGGATGATACCGGATTTTACATTCCGGTTGGGCACACCAATACAGGCAACATACAGATGCCTGAAAAAGACGAGGTGCTGCGTATTTTCAAACCGTTGCTTGGGAACCCGGATATCGCCAAAGTGGGCCAGAACATCAAATATGACTTTATTGTCCTTGCCCGGTACGGCATTGAAATCAGAGGCATTGTCTTTGACACCATGATCGCCTCCCACCTGCTCAATCCCGGCACCCGGGGACATGGCCTGGACCGGATTGCCATGAACCTTTTCGGGCATAAAATGGTTTCCTACGAAGAAGTTACCGGCAAGGGCAAAGACCAGATCGGCTTCCAGGAAGTCCCCCTGAACCTTGCATCGGACTATGCGGCAGAGGACGCAGATCTGACCTTCATGGCATATGGGGTATTGAAAAAACAGATTGAAGACAAGGGGCTCACCCCTTTGATGGAAACCGTTGAAGTGCCGTTAATCTGCGTTCTGGCGGAAATGGAGATGGCAGGAATCCGTATGGATACGGATGTGCTTGGCCAAATGTCCCTGGAGTTTGAACAGGAACTGAAAACCCTTGAACAAAACATATACGAACTTGCCGGAGAAGAATTCAACATCAATTCATCCCAGCAGCTCGGGGTGATCCTGTTTGAAAAATTAGGGCTTAAAACCGTTAAAAAAACCAAAAAGAAAACCGGATATTCCACAGATGTCCAGGTGCTCACCCAGCTTGCCGGGACCCATGAAATGCCTGAAAAACTGTTGCGGTACAGGACCCTGGGCAAACTGAAGTCCACCTATGTGGACGCCCTGTCGTCACTGGTACACCCGGATACCGGACGCATCCACACCTCATTTAACCAGACCATCACCGTCACCGGCCGCCTGTCATCGTCCAACCCCAATCTGCAGAACATTCCCATTCGCAAACCCGAAGGGAAAAAAATCCGGCAGGCGTTTATCCCGGCTGACGGCTGCGCCTTGATTTCCGCCGATTATTCCCAGATTGAACTGCGGCTTTTGGCCCATTGCGCCCAAGACCCCATCCTCATTGAATCCTTCCAAAATGACGAGGATATTCACAC
>JAKSBO010000326.1 GCA_022361095.1 Desulfobacterales bacterium
AAAATGTTGATTTTTTTCCAATTATCCCGATAATAACACTAAGGGGCTTCTATCGAAAGATACAAACACACGCCAAATGCCCCGATATCTTAGGCACCAAAACTTTTTTTCAATATTTTCAAAACACAATGGTACGTAAATTGCTTTTTATAATTTTACGATTTGACCCACAAATCAAAGATTATTAGAAAAAGGATTTATTAAAATGGACAGCAACAAAAAAATATTTGAAGTAAAAAAGACATTCGGGCTCAGCGTACTGCTGAAACTGACCCGCAAAACCATAGACGGGGTAGAGATTAGTGAAATGAACGGAAAGTACCGCTCTAATCTTGATTTAGACGAAATGAACCAGGCTGTGACCCGCACCATAGCGTCGCACAATATTCAGTTGAAAACCAGATAGCCTGGTGTCGCGAAGCATTTGCCGGGAATACTCTATCCTTCCCGGCAAAATGTGTCATGCAACAACACCGGAAAACATAATTCTTTTTCGATTCTTCCATCTCAAAGCGCTCTATTATAATAAAATTAATACATTAATGTATCAATGAGCCATATCTGTAATTGTTCCTACCCTCCAATTCGGCAATAAATAGGTGGCATTCGCCTCAATTTTGATCTATGACTGTCCATATTGATTTGGCCGAATCCAACGAAAGCAGGCCTCTTAATGGCAGCCATGGGCTAGGCTGGCTATCTCCAGCCCCAAGCCCGCCCCAAAAGAAACGGGTTAATATAAAAAATGATCAAAATAGCAATGGTAGGAATAGGCGGTGCCATGGGAGCCATATGCCGTTTTCTGGTGTATGAAGGGTATATCAATGCCGTAAAAAACACATCGCTTCCACTGGGCACCATCACCGTAAATGTTCTAGGATGCTTTATCATAGGACTTTTGGGCGGCATTGCCGATACACGGCAGATCTTCCCCCCGGAGATCAGGTTACTCATTTTTACCGGATTTTTAGGCGGATTCACCACATTTTCCACATTTGGTTTTGAACTTTTTCTATATATGCGCAACGGACAGATCGGCCTGGCCGTCTTAAACGGACTGATTCAGTTAAGCGCCGGCCTGATTTTTGTCTGGGCCGGATTCGCAGCATCAAAACTCTTTTGAAAAACAAATAATACATTTTTGTAGCACCAAACTGTAATAACACAAAAACCCGACACACAGTTTAATGTCACGGTTATGACGCCAACCGTTATAATATCTCCGCCGTCCAAAACAAACCCGGGCCGCCCGGCTAAAAAGCCGGGCGGCCCGGAAAGGAAAAGAAAAGAAGAAAGTGTGCTAGATTAAAATGGCGACCTGTCCACATGGATTTAAACACACCACATCCAGCATGCTTTCCTTTTTATCAGTTGAATCTAACCTTGACATGACCCAAACATGATATTTTGGTAATGGTGTCTGGCCAAGCATTATTCAAGTAAAATCCATTTCAGGAGATCAGGCGCTCACAAGATCTTTGCATATGTTTGCAATTTCAAACTCCTCATCCGTGGGAACCACCCAGACTTCCACGGCACTGTCATCACTGGAAATACGGGCGGACTTCCCTCTTAACCCTGCATTACGCTTTTGATCCACAATGATGCCCATATGCCCAAGCCCTTCCAGGCATTTTTCCCGCACTTCCGGGTCATTTTCACCAATCCCGGCGGTAAAGGCAATGGCATCCAGACGACCCAACACGGCATGGTAAGCCCCGATATATTTTTTAATACCGTGGCACAACATCTCAAAAGCAAGCCTGGCATTGTCATCACCCAAGTCAATGGCCTGGTGAATATCCCGCATATCATTCATACCGCAAATCCCGGCAAGACCGCTCTCACGGTCAAGCACGGTCTGAATTTCGGCAGCGCTTTTCCCGGTACAGGACCCAAGGTAGGCCGGCAAAGACGGGTCAATATCACCGCACCGGGTTCCCATGATCAGACCGGAGGTGGGCGTCATGCCCATGGAGGTTTCCCGGCACACGCCGCCCTTAACAGCAGTGATGGAAGAGCCGTTGCCCAGATGGCAGACAATATTGCTCAATTCATTTACAGGTTTTCCCATCAAACCCGCAAGAGTTTTGGTGACATAGGCGTGGGAGGCACCATGGAATCCGTAGCGCCTGACTTTATATTCACTGTAATAGGCATTGGGCAAGGCATACCGG
>JAKSBO010000683.1 GCA_022361095.1 Desulfobacterales bacterium
GCACCCCCAAGTCCATTGCGGTCTCAGGATGCGTTAACCGCAACGGACTTACTGTCGATCGAGAGAAAACCTTTCTCAGGATAAAATCCGGCCTGTGGTTGAAATGGTCACCTCTTGAACAGGAATGCGTTTACCTGATTTTTCCATGGCAGAGTCGACAATCCACTTCATTTTTGAACAGCATGGGACTTCCATAACCATCATGGTGATACCCTGGATATTATTCCGGGTAAAAATATCGGCAAGCTTGTCAATATAAAGATCGGCATCATCAAATTTAGGGCACCCAAGCATCACCACCTTGCCTTTCAGATAGTCCGAATGAAACGACGGTGCCGCAACAGGTACGCAGTCGGCCGTGATCAGCAGGGTTGCATCTTTTAAAAAGGGTGCGGAACCGGGAATCAGGCGGAGCTGTACCGGCCAGTGTCCCAACCCGGAAATTCCTGTGAACCCGGCAGTGGACATCCCCATACCCGGCCCCGGGGAGTTCGGAAATATTTTTACCTGTTGAGAAGGACAACCTTTGGGTTTTTGGGTACCGGATACGCTTTTCTGTTTTTCAAGCCGTGCGTGTACAGCCGCTTCATCATATTCGTCTGCCTGGCGTTCAATGAGCTTAAGTGCATCTTTCGGACAATCCCCAAGGCAGGCCCCAAGCCCGTCACAATATTTATCGCCGATGACTTTGGCTTTGCCGTCAATAATCTGAATGGCCCCTTCAGCGCAGGAAGGTACGCAATTCCCGCAGCCGTCACACTTTTCTTCGTCTATCTCTATAATTTTACGGATAACTTTCATGGGTTATATGCCTTTCATCATTAAAGTTTAAATTGGGTTTACATCCTGGTGTGAAGTTACTATAGATAAAATAAAGAAACCTTGATCTGAATCAAGCCATTGATTTTTTTGCCGTTACCCGGACAACATCAATCAACCGGCTTAAAAAAACACGCCCGGAGGCCAACATAGAACAGTATCTGCATCGCATTCCCCTTTTTTCAGGACTGACAAAAAACCAAAGCCAAGCCCTTGCCGGGTTGGCCAATGAATTGACCCTAAACAAAGGCGAACTGATCTTCCAGGAAGGTGACAGGGCCCAAGGATTTTATATTGTGGCCCAGGGTAAAATCAAAGTATTTAAAATGTCTTTTGAGGGAAAAGAGCAGATCCTTCACATATACGGCCCAGGCCATACATTTGGTGAAGTCCCGGTGTTCCAGGGAAAAAGTTTTCCAGCCTCTGTTATGGCCCTGGAACCGTCAATCATTCTTTTTTTGCCAAGAGAGGCGTTTGTCCGGCAAATTGAAAAGTCCCCCGCCCTTGCCATGAATATGCTGGCGGATCTGTCCAGGCGATTAAGGGAATTTACGGTTCAGATTGAAAATTTAAGCCTCAAGGAAGTGCCGGCCAGGCTGGCAGCCTATATCCTGACCCTGGCCCTGGAAGCGTCAGGGGGCTTACAAAAGACAACCATGCAAAAGAAACATGAACCAACAGCCAATGTGGTGTTGCCGGTTTCCAAGGTTCAGTTGGCAAGCCTTATCGGCACAACCCCTGAAACCATTTCCCGTGGATTAAAAAAAATGGAACAGGCCGGATTTATCAAGACGGAGGGGAAAAAAATTTTGATTTCAGATCACCAGGGCCTTGAAGATTTATCCCATACCGGCCGCTTTTAAAATTTATGCGGGTCAGCATCCTGCCATACAGACTATAATACACATTTCCCCCAGTGTTTTTTTGCATGCCCGTCATCAACGTTCACCTGAATCTCAACACCATCATCGCTTTTGAAAACTGACGCAAAAACGGATAGAGTGACGATAGCGTTCGTCGCGATGATTTCGTCCACCGTGCACGGATCATCGGGACAATCCTCTGTGCCGCCGCCATATTCCGTTGTTGCCATGGGTTCAGGCGCTGTAATTCAGCTTGGGAAAAACCACCGAAAAAAC
>JAKSBO010000969.1 GCA_022361095.1 Desulfobacterales bacterium
ACGCATGTCCGGGGTTGATATTATTATTGTGGCTGTTCCAACACCAATAGACAATGCAAGACAGCCCGATCTTTATCCGGTTGAAAGTGCGTCCCGTACAGTAGGAAAAGTGATGAAGAAGGGCTGCATTGTCGTGTTTGAATCCACAGTATACCCCGGTGTCACCGAAGAAATATGCGTACCCATTCTGGAAAAAGAATCCGGCATGACCTGGAAGAAAGATTTTCATGTGGGCTATTCCCCGGAAAGAATCAATCCCGGAGATAAGGAACATACCCTTACAAAGATAGTTAAGGTGGTTGCCGGCGATGATGAACAGACCCTTGAAACAGTGGCTGCCTTGTATGAATCCATTGTTGAAGCCGGTGTACACCGGACAAAGACCATAAAAGAGGCTGAAGCTGCCAAGGTGATTGAAAATACCCAGCGGGATCTGAATATTGCATTGATGAATGAATTGGCCCTGATCTTTGACCGCTTAGGAATTGACACGAAAAATGTCCTGGAAGCAGCAGGATCCAAGTGGAACTTTCTCAAGTTCTTTCCCGGACTGGTTGGCGGGCACTGTATTGGGGTAGATCCTTATTACCTGACTTATAAAGCCCAGAGTGAAGGATACCATCCGGAAGTCATCCTTTCAGGCAGAAGGATCAATGACAACATGGGCAAATTTGTGGTGGAAAAAACTATTAAAATGATGATTTCCGCTTCCCTGCCCGTTAAAGGTACCAGAGTCGGTGTCCTCGGGCTAACTTTTAAAGAAGATTGCCCGGACTTGAGAAATACCCGTGTTGTGGACATCATCAATGAGTTGGACGCATACGAATGTCAGGTTATGGTGCATGATCCCATGGCCGATCCGGACGAAGCAAAAACATACTACAATGTTGAGCTCAAGCCATGGGAGGAACTTACGGAACTAGGCGCACTGATACTGGCTGTCCCCCATAATTGGTACAAGGATAAATCCCTAAATTCATTTACCAATAAATTGAACTCAAAGGGCAGCCTGATAGATGTTAAAAGCATGTTGGATCCGGACCAGGTCCAACAGGCCGGCATACCGTTCTGGCGTTTGTAAGGAGATAAAATGATCAAAATTATGCTCATTGCCGGGGCACGTCCCAACTTTATGAAAATTGCTCCCATTGCCAGAGCCTTTGACAGCAGAAAGGAGAGGATTGCTTATAAAATTGTCCACACAGGACAGCATTATGATGCCAATATGAGTGATGTGTTTTTTGATGAACTGGGCATTCGCAAACCTGATTATCACCTGGGAGCAGGCGGAGGCACCCATTCCCAGCAGACCGCAAAAATCATGGTGAAATTTGAAGAGATCTGCGAAAAAGATAAACCGGATCTTGTTATGGTGGTTGGCGATGTTAATTCAACCCTTGCCTGCTCTATTGTTGCCAAAAAGATGCACATCAAAGTCGCCCATGTGGAGGCAGGTCTTCGAAGCTTTGACCTTGACATGCCCGAAGAGATCAACCGCATGGTTACAGATGCCATTACAGATATCTTTTTTGTCACTGAAGAACAGGGCATTGCTAACCTGAAAAGAGAGGGAAAGCCGGAAACCTGCATTCATTTTGTCGGCCATGTTATGATCGACAATCTGTTCTATCAGCTTTCTCAACTGGAAAAGATGGATTCACGCAACCTGAAGCACAATGAATATAAAGCCGGCCACACCGAATACGGTGTAGTGACCCTGCACAGACCATCCAACGTAGATGACAAGCCTACCCTGACGCAGATCTTCAAAACCCTTGGTCAAATTTCTAACAGGTTGCCTTTAATTTTTCCCATCCACCCAAGAACTCAGAAGAATATGGAAACCTTTGGCATTCATCCCCCTGAGACCATAACGCTAACACCGCCACTGCCATATATGGCGTTTTTAAATTTGTGGAAGGACGCAAAGCTTGCCCTGACTGATTCCGGCGGGCTTCAGGAAGAAACCACAGCTCTCGGGACTCCCTGTCTGACTATCCGGGAAAACACCGAACGTCCCATCACCATCACCCAGGGAACAAACAAGCTTGTCGGTACATCAGAGGATAAAATTTTTGATGCATTTGGAAAAATTATGGCAGGACATTGGCGAACCGGCAAAAAACCCGATCTCTGGGATGGTTATGCTGCGGAACGAATTACTGATATCATCCTGGCTCATCAATTTTGAAATACGATGCATACATTATTGACTATCCCCAAGCCATCAATTGACAGCTATGTACTGAAGCATCCCCACGGTCTGGCATACCATTTGTCAGCCTGGCAAAAGGCGGTGGAGGCGGCATACGGATTTAAGTGCTTCTGCCTGACAGCCGGAACCCGCGGCTGCATCCGCGGAATCCTGCCCTTGGTACACCTCCATCCCCCCCTGATGCCCGGCGCCCTGGTTTCCCTGCCTTACTGCGATGCCGCCGGCCCCCTGGCCGACACCCCGGAAATCGAACAGGATCTCATATTCAGTGCCTTGAATCTTGCCCACACCCTGCATATCCCCTCAGTGTCCATCCGGTCGGCCCGCCCCATGGCCGGATTGGCCCCAGAAACAACCGTCAACCCCGGCAAGGTACGCATGCTCCTGCCCCTGCCGGACAGCGCGGACGTCCTGATGAAAGGCCTCAAAGCCAAGGTCCGAAGCCAGGTGAAAAAACCTTTCCGAGACGGCCTGACTGTCCAGTCCGGCGGACGAAACCTGCTGGAGGCGTTCTATCCCCTGTTTGCCGAAAACATGCGGGATCTGGGCTCCCCTGTGCATGCCAAAGAATGGCTCCGCCAGATACTTTTACGGTTCAAAAACAGAGCGGTGCTTTTCATTGTACGTATGCCGGACCGTACTCCGGCTGCCGGCGGGATACTGCTGTGCCATCCCCGCATGGTGTCTGTGCCCTGGGCATCCTCTCTGCGCCGGTACAACCGGTGGAACCCTAACATGATGCTGTACTGGGCATTTTTGAAATTTGCGACGGATCACCACTATCCTATGTTTGATTTCGGGCGGTCCACTCCGGGGGAAGGTACCTACGGTTTTAAAAAACAATGGGGGGCATCCCCCGTCCCCTTGCATTGGGCGAATTTTAAACCCGCGCCCGGTTACAGCAATCACCCGTTGCAGCCCTTAGCCCGGCCCGTCACATCAACGCTATCCGGAGAAAAAGAAAAAAGCCTGCGCCGTTACGCCGAGACCGCCATAAAACGCATGCCCTTACCTGTTTTCAAAGTGTTTGGACAGATAATACGAAAGCACATTTCCCTATGAGCCGTATTGATTGTTCTTTTGTCCTGTTGACCTGGAATTCGGAAAGCTACCTAGAAAATTGTCTCCATTCAATTTTTACAGCTTTAAATTCAACAAATATAAAATATGAAATTTTTATCGTTGATAATGGGTCCCAGGATAATACGGTTAACATCCTTAAAAGGTTAAAGGGTGAATATCCGTCGATCATAAACCCCATATTCCTTCAATATAATACTGGAACGACCTATTCCCGGAACCTTGCACTCAAACAGATTTCAGGACGGTATATCTGTATCATGGATTCGGATGTTGATATCTTTCCGGGCGTTTTGGAAAAACTGATTCATCATTTGGAAAATAGAAGTGATGTGGGACTGTGCGTGCCGAGAATCATTTATCCCAGCGGTAAACTTCAAAAATCAACGGATGTGTTCCCTAATTTAATGCGGAAAGTTCAGCGTTATTTTTTCCTGAAAAATATTGAATCCAAAGAAGCTGCAGAAAAAAATGCTCAACATATCACTGAAGTAGACTATGCAATTTCAGCCATGTGGGTGTTTAAACGGTCATTGATAGATCAGATCGGCCTGCTGGATGAAAAAATATTTTATGCCCCCGAAGATGCGGATTACTGCCTGAGAATCTGGAAAGCAGGGTATAAGATTCTTTATGATAGCCATGTAACGATTGTTCATCACACCCAGGAGATATCCAGAGGCTTTAAATTTAATAAAGCCTTTTTTTATCATATTAAGGGGTTGATTTATTACTTTATCAAGCATCACTATCTCATTGTATCCCCGGATTTTAAAAAAGTACTTAAGAAAGATAAACCATGAAACATTCCGGTAAAATAAAAGATATACTTTTCCACAGCGGGCTTCTTAAGCTGGCATCCAACTTTAGGAACGGAAAAATTGTATCGATTTTAAGGTACCATTCCGTTGTTGAACC
>JAKSBO010000430.1 GCA_022361095.1 Desulfobacterales bacterium
ACTGACGATTTCATCATAAATTTGTTTTACGGTAAAGCCTTTGAAATAATCTTCAAAGGTTACTCCCTTCTCATTGTGGCCGACCATTCCCTTAACCTTCAGTACATCCATTCCGGCTCTAATACCTAAAGTTATTATGGTATGTCTAAAGCTGTGGAAATGCTTTTTTAAAGCCCCTTCTTTAATTGCTTCATCTGTCGGTTTGATCAATACATGCTCACGGCATATATCATGAAGGGCAAGGCCCAGATCCGGGTACCCACCGCCGGTGCCTGGATGGCCTCGGTCACGGTGAAAAAAGAGGTTACCAAGAATAATGACCTTAAAAATCTAGTCAAAAAGTGCCAGTCCATCTATTACGGGGCCATCGTATCTTTTCCGGCTAAACCTTGAATACGTTAAACATTAACCGAACCTGACTCTCATCCATCTCATCATCCAAAGGAAAATAAAAATCCTCCCGGGCAGGATCATGCATCCTGCCCGGGAGCCATCCCCCAAGAACGTCAGGTACGGCGTCAACGCATCGCAGACACAAAAGTTTCCATATCACGGAAAACGGCTCATATTATTCCTGCAGGCTTAAAATGTTTTTTAATTATCCTTAGGGCAATAATACTCCCGGCAACGGCAGCCAGAAAGGAGACCGACACCTGGAGAAAAAATAAAGGGATTGTGACCTTGTCCATGAGACCTGCAAAAAAAGGGTCTACCTGGGCGGTCCGGGATATGATATGGCTGTTTTTCATCAAGAGCAAAGGAGAGCCGTTGGCCACGGCAAGGCTGGTGGCATAGAAACTGTAACCTGCTGAGATCACAATTAAATTATCATATCCCCTGGTCCGAATAAACCAGTCCGCAGCCAGCGCCGCCGGCAACGCAATGACCAGAATCTGCCAGAATCCCATGGCAAGCCCCATAAATCCCCACACCCCGGCATTAACGGCAAGGGCCCGGCCCGGTACCTTGATTACCATAAGGATATACACCGTGGCCAGGAGCAGATTTTCCAATGCCTGATGAAAATAGGAGAGGATAAAAAGCCCGGCCAGGGAATGGATGGCATACAGGACATGGCTGAGCATCAATATCAGACTGTTGAAAATTCCGGCCAGGATCAGGTGGGACATGGCCTTGTCCGTGCCCGAAATAATCATATCGCAGCTTTTGGGAATAAAGTCCGTTTCCTTTGTATAGGGCCGCATCTTGTTTAAAACCGCCATACCACAGACAGGCCGGCACATAAGGGCTCCCCGTCCTGGACCAGTTCCATGCCGTCCCAGTTGTATTTGACGGTGTGGTATTCCCGGTCAAACACGTTTTTCCCCCAGACATAGATATCAAACGTTTCGGTTTCGTATCCCAGTTTCAAATTAACCAGGGCATAGGCATCTTCTTTGACCGTATTGGCGTGATCCCCGTAAAAAGCCCCGACCCCGTTGACATCGGCCCGCACAAAAAAGCCGTTTAAAAAGCGGTATTGGGCGCCCAGGCTGAATGTGTACTCCGGCACATTGGGAAGGTCTTTCCCGGAATAGTCATTTTTCTCGTAACCCGTATAGGTATCGTTCCATTCCGTGGCGATCCAGTCGTCGTATTCCCCCTGGATAAGCCCGAGGCCGGCATCAAGTTCAAGCCCACCGTACGGTCTGGCAGCAATCTCCAATTCAATCCCCCGGGTATGGGCATTGGCTGCGTTATCCACTTTTGTTCCGGGGCTGGCACCGCTGGTCTGCTCATACACCTGCTTGTCCGAAATCTTCAAATAAAATGCGGACAGGCATGCTGTAAGACGTTCTTGGAAAAAAGAAGCCTTAATGCCCGCTTCATAGTTCCAGACATACTCGGGGTCATAGGTAAGGGTTGACTTGTCCACGGCCAGGGAATAATTGTATCCGCCGGCCAGGAATCCTTTTGATACAAGGGTGTAAAAATAGAAATCGTCCGTCAGATCAATCCCTAGGGAAAACCGTGGAAGAAACGCATCGAAATCCTGATCCTTTGACAGATTCCTGGACCCCATGCCACCTGTACCATGATCATAATAGGTTTGACGGCTGAGCCCTTCCTGGAACCGGGCATCGTACCTTAAGCCGGCACTTATGTGGAACCGGTTAAAAAAAGTATAGGTTCCGTTGCCGAAAAAGGCATATCCTTTATTGTCAATATCGGTCAAGTTGTCTTTCATGGAAACGGCATTGGTCTGTGTGATCCGGGTATCTTCCTTAAATGCGTAAATTCCGGCAAGCCAGGTAAAAGGCGCCTCTTTAATCGAAGAGATCCTGAATTCCTGGGTCAGGATCATGTCATCATAATCAGACACTGTTTCGCCCCAGTTGTTTGCCGGGTCACCGGTGCAGTCATAATCCTGCTGGTTGTTGTTGACATAGCCCCTGCGGCCGGTTACGGAAATAAACTCAAGGGCCTGGGTTTTATATTTAATCCTAAGGGCCTGACCGTTCCCGTCTTCATCTGACCAGTCTGTCTCCTCGTGGCGGATGGTATGCGGCTCAGTGGCCCAGGCCCCGGTTTCAAACCGGTACACCCCGATATGGTCCTTATTTTTCATGGCATCGGCAATCAAAGAGACCTCCAAAACATCGGAGGGCGTGTAGCGCAGGTTCACCCTGCCGTTGTACCGGTCCACCTTTGAAGCATTATCTTCACCGGTTGCAAGGTTGGTTGTAACCCCCTGGTTGTTTTCCCACATACCGGCCACACCAAAATAGAACCGGTCCTTTTGTACAGGTCCCGACAGGCTCAGCCTTGCCCGGCCCATCATCGGGTCCCCGTCAATGGACGGGTAGGCCCCGGTATCCAGGGCCACCTTCCCTGCAAAGGCATTGCCCGGCTGCCGGGTGATCACATTGATGACCCCGGACTCTGAATTACCGCCGTATAAGGCGCCCTGGGGCCCTTTAAGCACTTCCACCCGTTCCAGATCAAAAAAATCAATGTTGTGCATGTAGTGCAAAGGCAGCAGCACATCATCCACATAAAACGCTGTGGGAGAGTAGACAGATGAATCAAAAGGCGTTATCCCCCGTATGGTAATCATGTTCTCGGATGTGGACTTTTTCATATATACGCTGGGCGCAAACCGGGTCATTTCAAGGACATTTCCGATACCGGCATCTTCCAACCGCTTAGCGGAAAAGACAGATACGGACACCGGGATCTTCATGGCGTCCTCTTCGACTTTCTGCGCCGTAACAATTAAATCTTCAAGTTGTTCCCGGCCAGGC
>JAKSBO010001119.1 GCA_022361095.1 Desulfobacterales bacterium
AGCCTATGTAGTATTAGTAAAAGGTAATTATATAAAGCGGCTTGGTGATTACATAGCATATGCTCAAGATAATAACCTTAAGTTTAAAGTAGTTTCAAGGCCGGATTCAAAGAGTGATATTGTACTTGTAGTAGCCTCAAAACGGGCCTTAAAAAAAAATAAAATTGAATAATTACCATTATTTATTATTGCTTGAAAACTGTATTTTAATTTTCATTATTTCTCACGAAAAAAAAGTGCTCAAAAACACAATAATAAGTAAAGAAGAGATATTTCATGCCTTACGAGAAAAATTCTTTTTTCGTCATAAAGTTTTATAATCTACCTCTTTAAAAATATCATATGAAGGAGTAATTAAAAACAAAGTATAAATGTATTAAGACCTGTCAAAAATTACTAATATACATTATAGTAATGTAATTAGTTTATGTTTTAGGTATAACACTTTTGACCTGTTGTTTATTTTGTTTTATTTAAGCAAAATAACATGCATTTTAACTTATTTTTTGGGGGACTTAAAATGACCAAAAAAGTAGCTTTTATATTTTGTTTAATTACTCTTACTACAGTTGTTATCTCAGCAAGTTTTGCGAACTCTAACTCCGATGGAAGTATTAGCTCCTTGCAAGAGGCATGGCTAAAAAGTGAGTGTAAAACAGTATCAACAAATATTAGTATTTACGCTAAAATGGAAAGCCCTGTTTTATTAGAAGCTGATATGAAAAATAGTATTGAGGGTTTACTCAGTATTCTTGAGCTGTCTGATTTATCTGAATTAAACTGGGTAAATCATGAGGGCTATCGAGAGGTTTCAGTTACAGGAAAGCTTGAAGCTGAAGAATATGTAACTATATCTTTACAATCTTTTTATGATAAAGACGAATCAAATGTTGATAGTAATCTTTTAATTAACATTGATGGCGACGAAAATGTAGAAAGGCTTTTAAGCTATAATAGCTTAATTAATACTGCCTTAAAACAGGTATCAGCAGAGGGGCAAATTAATTGCTCTATCTTAGGATTTGTTGATACAGAAGCACCAGAGGAAGATGTTATTGATTTAATAACTAAGTTGGTTAAGCTAATGCAATGTGACATAACAGATTTTTTTGTGGATAACCAAGTTATAAGTTTGTGTGGAAATAGTCCACTCTTAAACGAAAAACCTTACGGATGGTCTTTTAATATGCAAATCTCTGCAAGAAAGGATGATGAAGGTAGGTATTATTTATGGCTCGGATATCCTGCTATTGCCTCAAGTTACTAGCAAGAAAGAAGGCGATGCTTTTTGAAGACATTACAGATATATGGAGGCCATCGCTTACATGGTGAATTAACTGTAAGTGGATCAAAAAATGCTTGTTTGCCAGCTTTGGCAGCAACTATTTTAGCACCTGGGATTAGTAGATTAGAGTCTGTACCTGACTTAGCAGATGTTCATACAATGATAGAGCTGTTAAGTAGTTTAGGTTGCAAAGTGAGAAGAGAAGGAAAAGCAGTAATTGTTGATGCCCATAATATAACAAGTACAGAGGCTCCTTATAATTTAGTAAGAAGAATGAGAGCATCTGTGTTAATAATGGGAGCTTTATTAGCAAGAACTGGTCATGCTAATGTAGCTATGCCGGGAGGCTGTGCTATTGGAACACGACCTATAGATTTACATTTAAAAGGGTTTAAAGCTTTAGGTGTAAAAATTACGGAAAACTACGGCTGTATAGAAGGAAAGGTATCAAGTGATTTAAGAGGAGCAACAGTTTATTTAGATTTTCCTAGTGTAGGTGCTACTGAAAATTTAATGATGCTTGCTGCTACTACAAAGGGCGTAACCATTATTGAAAACGCCGCAAGAGAGCCTGAAATAATTGATTTAGCTAACATGATAAATAGTATGGGTGCTCATATAAATGGCGCTGGAACACCAACTATAAGGATTTCAGGGGTAGAAAGATTACACCCTACTAATCATAGGATTATTCCAGACAGAATTGAAGCCGGTACTTATATGGTTGCATCAGCTATAACTCAAGGTAATATTGTAATTAAAAATGTTTTACCACACCATTTATGCCCTGTTATTGCCAAGCTTAAAGAGGCAGGAGTAAGAATAAATGACTACGGTGAGGCATTACAAATCATAGGACCAAATCAAATCATTTCAACAGATATTAACACCCTGCCTTATCCTGGGTTCCCTACAGATATGCAGGCCCAAATGATGGCGCTAATGACCCTTGGTAATG
>JAKSBO010000226.1 GCA_022361095.1 Desulfobacterales bacterium
CAAAGGAAGGCTTTTCCGGCCGGATTGTCACCACCCGCCCCACCAAAGATGCTTTGGATTACATGCTTTTGGATTCCGGGCATATCCAGGAATCTGATGCCCTGTACCTGAACTATAAAGCCCTGCGCACGTTTCTGTACCAGGCTGAACAGTCTAAAACCAAACAGCAGATTTCCAACAAGGAAAAAGCCAGGATTAAAAAACTGCTGAAAAAAGGCCCCCATGAACTGGATGTGGATGCCATTGCCGCGCTTCAAAAGGAGTATGGCCTTGATATGGTGAGACCGTTGTATACCCAGAAGGATGCAATGGACTCCCTCTCTTTCATTGACGGATACCCATTTGGCGCACAAGTGACCATCGGCCGGGGGATCACTGTAAAGTTCTACGTGGCCGGCCATATTCTTGGGTCTGCCTTTTCTTTGATCACGGTGACACCCGAACATGGCGGCAAACCCTTTAAAATTCTTTTTACCGGCGATATCGGCCGGTTTGAGAAACCCATTTTAAAGAATCCCACCCTTGAGTTTGATGAAGAGGACAGGGACATTGATCTGATAATCATTGAAAGCACCTACGGAGACCGCGAGCATGCGCCGGTAGCCGATCTTTCCGACAGCCTGAAAGATACCCTGATCCGGACAGTTGATCGGGGCGGCTCTCTTTTGATCCCTTCTTTTGCCTTTGGCAGAACCCAGGAGCTTATTTATGTGCTTCACCAATTGTATGAATCCGGTTCCGTTCCCAAGGTCCCCGTTTATGTGGACAGTCCGCTGGCATCAAATATCACAAAGGTTTTTGGTGAACATCCGGAAACCTATGATAAGGAAACCCATAAAATATTCCTGGAAAAGGGTATCAACCCCTTTTATTTTAAAGACATCAAGTTTGTTGAGTCGGTGGAGGAATCCATGCGCGTGACCCAGGACGAGACTCCCCATATTGTGATCTCGGCGTCAGGCATGTGTGAGGCAGGGCGGATTCTTCATCATCTGCGTTATAAGATCCATAATCCCAAACATACCATCCTTACCGTGGGGTATATGGCCCAACACACTTTGGGGCGGCGTATTGAAGAACTTGGGTTGCAGGAAAACCGGGATGCAGACAAGGCGCCGGAAGTTAAAATTTTGGGAAAATCCTATCCCTTGAGAGCCCATGTGGAAAAAATCGGGGGATTTTCCGCCCATGCAGACCGCCATGAATTGATGCGGGTGGTATCAGAGTCCAATCTTCGGGTGAAAGATATTGCCGTTGTCCACGGAGAAGCCGGGCAGAGCGCGGCTTTTGCCGAACGCCTTAAAGACAAAGGATACAATGCCTTTGTGCCTAAACCCGGGGACCGGTTCAAAGTGTCTTGATCATAACCACGGAAGACACGGGAAGCACTGAAAAAGAGCATTAAGAACCGCCAAGGTTGAAACGTCTGAGTCGCTTACCAAGACCTTTTTATAAAATTTTTATTTCCGTGTTTTTCCGTGTCTTCCGTGGTTTATTTTTTCCTAAAGGCGAGCCGTTCGCTGATCTTAGCGGCCTTTTCAGATTCCACAAAAGCCAGAATCTGGGAAGCGGAAACCTCGCGCATCCTTAAAAATATTTCATAGGCAACCGCAAGTTCCATCTTGTTGACAATCTCTGCAGCGGCTTTTGGCTTCATACTGGCATACATTTTCACCAGGCGGTTCATCTTGGCCTCAAATGCGGCCGCTTCTTCCCGTTCTTTCACGGTTTTCTTCTCTTCAAGCCGGGCCATATCGGCTTCAATCTGCTTTTTCAGAGCGGCCAGCGCCTCTAATTTTTCGTCAATCTGGGCCTCATAGGTCTCCAGTTCTTTTTTTTCCCTGGCAAGGTTTTCGCTGGCCTCGGCCACGGCTTTCTTTTTATCTTCAAGGCCCTCCAGGACAACCTTGGCAGGGTCGGGACATTCGGGGCACTCGGGGCATTCCGGACAGGGGGCAGTCCCTTCCTCTGGGGTTTCGCCTTCAGCAGCCGCCTTTTCCGGGTCTTCGGGATCGGCTGCCAGAACCTGCGCCGGCTGTCCGTATTGTATATATGAAATACCGACAAAGGCGATGGTGGCGATAATCAAATTGACCAAAAGATATGCTGTCAAGCGTTTAAGAGTATTCATTGTTCACCTCCCTGGCCGTTTTCAAGGATGCAATTTCATCCAGATCCTTCTGCTCATCCCGGAGCATTTCATGGGCATATTCCCGCTCCTGTTTTTCCCGCAGCCGTTCCAGCGATTTTTTTTCAATGGTTTTTTGTTTAAGGATCTCCCGCTTTGCATCCAGGATTTTTGCAAGTTCGGTTTTTTTGTTCCGTTCAAGGATAATCGTCTGGTCTATGGCCGTAATAAATTGTCTGTACCGGTTGAATTGGCCGGCCCCAATGCCTTTTTCCACCAGAATATCAAGCTGGTCTGTCGCTGATATTCTCTCTTGCTGCAATTGGGTAATACGCTGCTCACAGGCCAGGACATCCGCCACAGCCTTGGCCATATCCTGCTTGGCCGCCTGCTCAAGGTGGCGCTTGTACTTTAAAAGGCTTTGCAGTCTGAACTGGAATTTTTTCATGGATTAGGTCCGATTCTTTTTGGCATTTGCCGGCGCACCCTTGATTCCCAGCGCTCTTTTCAGGCCGGCTATGCTGGCCTGCATATCCATTTTTTTGTCAATATTCTGGCGAAGCAGTTGGTTGATGCCGGGCATCAGTTTCCTGGCCTGATCCACATCGGGGTCTGATCCGTCCACATAAGCCCCAATGGTGATCATGTCCTCGGCATTGCGGTATGACGCCATGATATTGACGGCCTTGTCCCGCATGGCCATGTGGTCGGGGGGGCTGACATCCCGCATGACCCTGGAGACACTGGCCATGACATCAATGGCCGGGTAGTGCCCGCGATTGGCAAGATCCCTGGACAGTACAATATGTCCGTCCGTGATGGAACGGACCGTATCACCCACCGGATCATTCATGTCGTCTCCTTCCACCAGAACCGTGTAGATGCCGGTGATTGAACCGCCGCTTTCAAGAACACCGGGCCGCTCTAAAAGGATGGGAATCTGCACAAAAAATGAGGGGGTATAGCCGCGGGTGGTCGGCGGCTCACCGGCCGCCAGCCCCACATCCCTGGAGGACATGGCAAACCGGGTAATGGAATCCAGCATGAGCAGTACATCCTTTCCCTGGTCCCTGAAGTACTCGGCAATGGTGGTGGCCAGATACGCCCCCCGCATACGGGTCAACGGCGGGGAATCCGATGTGGCTGCCACAAGCACCGCGCGTTTGAGCCCCTCTTCGCCCAGGGTCTCCTCTACAAAATCCTTGACCTCACGCCCCCGCTCCCCAATCAGTCCGATGACCACCACATCTGCATTGGTGTGTTTGGTCATCATACCCATGAGCACACTTTTGCCTACGCCTGAACCGGCCATGATGGCCACACGCTGCCCCCGGCCCAGGGTAATCATGGAATTTATGGCCCCGATGCCCACATCCAGGGGCTCTTTGATCATTTTCCGTTCAAGGGGCCCCAAAGGCTTGCCATACAGATAATAGGAGGCAGATCCTGAAATGGGTCCCTTATTGTCAATGGGGTTTCCCATGCCGTCCATGACCCGTCCGAGCATGTCATCGCCCACCGGCACCATGGGGGAAGATGCCACCGGTACAATCCGGCTTCCCATGCTGATGCCCCGGATATCACCAAATGGCATGAACAGGGCTTTTTCCTGGCGAAAGCCCACCACTTCCGCCATCACGGCCATGCCATGGTCATTGATAATCCGGCATACGCCACCCACACCAAGGCCTAAGCTGTCCCCCTCGGCAATCAGGCCGATCACCTGGGATACCCGGCCCTCGGGCGTCACGGTTTTGACCTTTTCCACCGCATCGGCATAAACACTGAAATTTAGGTTTTCAAAAAGATCGTTCATGATAACTCCAACTAGGCCTTTGCCTGGGCAATGGCGTCGTAAACCGCCTGAAGTTTGGATTCCGGGTCTGTGGCAATGGCGGCACCGGCACTTTCAATGCGGCACCCCCCTTTGGGAATCATGGCATCCGTATTCACCGTAATCTGGGTTAGGGAGCGTACAGACTCAAAAAAGGTCTCTTTAACCATCTCCACATATTCATAGTCTTCGGCAGCCACACTCAGGGTAATTGCCTCCGGGGAGGCAAGCTGGGACAACGCATCCATGATTGTATTCTTGACCACGGTGTCGTCTGAGTCCAGTTTGGCCAGTACCACTTTTTCGGCAATTTGACAGACCAGTTCCACCAATTGGGTTTCATACCTTGCCAGCATATTTTCCAGCAGCTGATCTGCGGTTTCCAATGCGTGTTTAAAAGGGTCCAGAACCTGGGCCATTTCCTGGATAATCTCCTGTTTTCCGGCATCGTGCCCCTGGGCCGTTCCCTTTTCCAAACCTTCAGCCTCGCCTTTGGCGAATCCGTCACTCTCTCCTTGTTTGAATCCCTCCTGCCGGCCTTGTTCCAACCCTGCTTCATATCCCTTGGCATGGCCGTCAGCCTCTCCTTTTTCAAGCCCCTGGGCCATACCCTGTTCATACCCTGCGGCAAACCCCTGTTCTTCCGGTGTGGGGCCTTCTTCCGGCTCATCCGCAACTTCAGTTGCTTCCACAGGCTCTGCGGCATCCTTTTGGGCTTCGGTGCCATTCACATCCGCACCCTTAATTAAGGGTTCGAACAGCTCCTCTTTAAGCTGTTTGGTCACTTTATAAACAGCTTCAAATCCGCCTTCCTCCCTTTGGATTTCCAAGGGATCGAACAAAAGCTTAAACCGGTCAAAATCAGGCTCGGTATCCGGCTGCTTAAGTGACACCTCTTCATTAAAGGAGTCAAGGGCGCCTAAATCAATGGCCTTGAATTCATCCTCTTGTGACAACAAAGATTCATCTTTCTGTTCATTTTGATCAGACAAGGACATCATCCTTTCCTTTACCTAAGGTTATGGTGCCGTCGGCCTCGAGCTCTTTGGCTGCCCGGACCACTGCCTGCTGGGCTTCTTCAACCTCTGCCAGACGAACAGGCCCCATGGCGTCCAGATCGTCCTTGAGCATTTCACCGGCCCGTTGGGACAGGTTGGAAAATATTTTGGCCTTCATATCTTCGGTGGCGGTCTTTAAGGCGTAGGTAAGCTGCTGGCCTTCAACCTTCTTGAGAATTTCCCTCATGGCCGTATCATCCACATTGGTCAAGTCCTCAAATACAAACATGAGTTTGCGTATTTCATTGGCCATTTCAGCATCATCTTCCTCAACATATTCCATAACCGCATCTTCGGTGGATTTGTCCACACCATTGATAATATCCACCAAAACTTCCAGGCCGCCGGCCTTGCCGCCCGGGCCTACAGCACCGCTGAGCTCATATTTCAACGCCTTGTCCACATCCCTGACAACTTCTTCGGAGATCTGTCCGAGCCGGGCGATCCTCATGGAAATATCGCCCTTGAGTTCATCCGGCAGGTTCATCAGGATTTCCGAGGAAATTTCACCCGGCATATGGGCCAGAATCATGGCGATGGTCTGGGGATGTTCTCCTTCAATATATGTGGATAACGTGTTTGTATTTACATTCCGGCTCCATATAAAGGGTTTGGCCTGTTTCTTTTTTTCCAGATCGTCCAGAATGGCTTTGGCTTCCTTGTCCTTGAGTGTCTTGGTTACCACATTCTTAATAAAGGAGTCTCCTTCAACTATCATCTTGAATTCCCCTTCAAATTTGACATTGAAATCGGCACACACAGCCTTGAGGATTTCAGGTGTAATCTGGTCAACCTTGGACATTTCAAAGGCGATCTCTCCAATCTCCTGCTCTTTCATTCTTGAAAAGACCCGGGTTGTATATTCTTCTCCCATGTACATGAGAAATATTGCCGCCTTTTGGCAACCATTCAGGTTTGCCGGATCAATTTCTTTTGCCATGGAATTACTCCTCCTCTTCTTCTTCTACTTCACTAAGCCATCCCTTGATGATATTCACGGTCCTGAACAGGTCTTTTTCCGCATAATACTGTGCCCTTTCCTGGGCACTCATATTTGCAATGTATGCATTCCGCTCAGCGGCATTCATTTTCTGGATGAAATCTTCTTTCTGCTCCTCGGTCATTGTTTCTAAAAATTCGCGCTGCTGGTCGGCATCCATATCAACAAAGGCGACTTCTTTTTCCGCTGCCTCAAGCTGGGCAAGCTCCTCGGGTGAAGGCAGGGCTTCTTGTTCCACAGTCACCTTGATGTCGCGAACCGTTTTTATGATCGGCCGAATAATGAACAGGAACAGCACAAAGACCAGCAGTAAATTGGCAATGAGACGTCCGTATTCCTTCTGAACCATGCGCCAGCCCGTAAGTTTTTCCTGGGTGCCCTGCATATCGTCAATGGAAGCAAATGGAAAGCACTCCATGGAAACCTGGTCGTTGCGCTCTTCGTTATATCCCATGGCTCTGGTTACAATGCTTTCGAACTGCTGCATCTCCTCTGCGGGCCTGGGCATATACACCCGTTTGGTTTGGCCGTTATCATCTGTCCGGAATTCATAATTACCGTCAATCACGGCTGCGACCGAAAGCCGTGTCAGTTCAGCCATGGGTTTCTGGGTTTCCCTGACCCGCCGGCTGATTTCATAATTCACCGTATCATCACTCTTATTGATCCGCTCCCGGGTCCTTTCACCGGCCGGGTCTTCGTCTGTGATGGGGTTTACCGATGACGGGATGCCGATCTCTTCATCAAGCTGAACCACCTTTTCAGCTCTGTTTTTTCTGCTGCGGACGAACTCTCCGCCCCGCTCAAAGGGATCATAAATTTCTTCATTCATGTTGTTTTTGGAAAAATCCATTTCCGAGGTGACCCGGACAATGGCTTTATCCGTACCCACGATGCGCTCAAGCATGGTCTGTATTCTGCGTGTCAGGTTCTCTTCAAACCGCACCTTATACTGGTACTGGGCATCGGCCAGGTTTTCCGCATCAATCCGGGCCTGCTCTTCTTCGGATTTTCCCTCAAACAGGATCCGGCCGGCAGTATCCACAATGGTGACCAGTTTCGGCGTCAGGTCCTGGACCGAAGATGCCACCAGGTGCGCGATGGCCGCCACTTCTTCTTTTTCCAGGTCAGCGATCAGCTCCAGCAGAATGGAAGCCGAAGGCTGTTTGGTCTCCTCCACAAAAACCGATTCCTTGGGCAGCACAATCATGACCTTGGCATCCTTAACCGCCTCAAATGCCGCAATGGTGCGCGCCAGCTCCCCTTGAAGCGCCCGTTTCTTATTTATTTTCTGAACGAATTCGGTGGTTCCGAATTCGTTTTTGTCAAAAATCTCATATCCAACTCCTGTGCCTTTGGGAATACCCTCCTTGGCCATGGTCAGCCGGACATCATACACGTTGCCATCCGGCACCAGAATGGTGGTCCCGTCACCGGTCAGTCGATAGGGTGTTTTGGAGGATTTTAACATTTCCACGACAGCGGCGGCATCTTCCTGGCTCAACCCTGAATATGCAGCTTTATACTGGGGTTGATTGGCCCATATAAACATCGTGATAAATCCTGCCACAACCACCAGGACCAGCCCCCCCAAAAGAATTTTTCGGGCCATGCTCATCTCTTTGAACATGGTAATGATTTTTTCAAATACCGGATTCATTTAAGCCTCTCCTGCCTTTGCAAGGGGTTATACCTGCATACGCATGATTTCTTCATAGGCGCTCATGGCCTTGTTTCGAACCTGTGCCAGCACTTTCAGGGAGGTGGACGCTTTGCCCAGGGCCATCATGCCTTCATGAATACCTAGCCTGCCTTCAATGACGGCTTCAACGGAATCATCTGCCACATGCTGGTTGTTATTCACTTCCAGGACGGCTGATTCCAGGCGCTCCAAAAATTCGGGGCTTCGCTTGGCTGCCCGGTTGGCCACCGACTCCCTGTACAAGGAGAGTTTGCCGGGAACTTGTGTGTTTATTTCATCCATTGGTTCACTCCTTTACCCTAAAATTATATGAAAGAACTAATAAGTTACTAAGTTTCTTTCATGTTTTGTTGTGGGGCGAGCCTGGGTGCTGATAGACCAGGTCGGCCC
>JAKSBO010000257.1 GCA_022361095.1 Desulfobacterales bacterium
AACTTAGTAACTTATTGGTAGTTTCATATAAAACCCCATTGGGACAGCCTTACCGGCTCAATAATTTTTGGCCGCACACGGATTATATTCAAAGAAGAACTGTCATATTAAAATGGGGTATCGGCTATCACACCCCCGCTAGCCGGTGAAAATTCAAGATCCTTGATCTTGAACCCGAAATTTTCAGGCTTAAAAACATGATTCCCTGCATTTTCACGGTCCGTAAAATAGTCATCCAGGGTCTCACGGATAACATCAAAGGCAATTTCATCCCAAGGGATATCTGATTTGGAAAACAGCCGGACATCAGTGCTTTCCGCAGTGGGGCCAAAATCCCGGGATAATAGTTCAGCAATAAACATCAGGTAAATCTGGTCCACAAAAAGGATATTGAACATCCTGTAAGGTGCTATAATTCGGACCTTGACACGGGTCTCCTCCAAGGTCTCACGTACGGCACCCTGCTGAACGGACTCTTCATTTTCAAGGTACCCGGCAGGAAGGGTCCAGCATCCTTTCCGGGGTTCAATATTTCGTTTGCACATCAAAATTCTGTCCTGGAAAACCGGAATCGTACCCACAACCACTTTGGGATTTTCATAATGAACATGGCCGCATGACCCGCACACGGCCCGGACATGGTTATCGTCCTCGGGAATCTGCCGGATCATGGAGTGGCCGCACTGGGTGCAAAATTTTATTGACATCAGTTACCTATTCCTAAATTTCGCAAAATTTTAATTCTGCCTCTCTTCATACCTACAATTTTCTTGCCATAAATTTTTATGATAGGAAAATCTTCGAAGTAAAGCAATTGGGAAATTACCGAACCGATTTAGTATCTGGACGAAAACCTGTTAATTTTGTCGAATGGCGGCGCATTGTATACTCGCTGCCGCCATCCCGGCTGCTGACCCGGTCCCAAAAATCGGCTGCAACCATATACCTTGAAGCTTAAATTCTTTTTACGGTTTTGAACGCAACATTTGAAGCGCCTGCAATATCCTGGAATGCCAGGGTTTCTCCTGCCTTGAGCGGGAAACCGTCCATACCGGCTTCACCAATAATGATTATTGTGAAATATCCGAATCCGCCAATGTGGACCTGATTCTCGAAACGGCCTTTACAGTTGGGAATTACCGGCCCGTGGATACTGCAGCAATCACTTGAAGAAGGCTTCACCAGAAGAAAATAGCGGGCTTGGGTATCAGGAACGTTTCCCCGGATGATCGGGTCGGCATCCACGATGGGCGTATCGGCCTGGGTTATGATGATAAAAACCAAAATACCGATGGCGGATACCGAAACCCATCGGACGATCTGCTTTGCCCCGGCATTGGGAATACAGTCGGGTAACCGGCATATGATAATATAGGCTGTGAAAACAAGAATCGCCCAAGTGGAATAACGGCCGGCAATGGAGCTTGGATCCGATATGATGATACCTTCGGGGGGGTATGATGCGCCCCACGGTATGGGCAGGATGCCGGGGAACAGCCATTGGACAATGGCACCGGAAATGACACCGGAGCATACGGCTGCAAGCATGTTTCTGATGGTTTTTTCAGCACAAAAACCGGGACGCCCAGAGGATATGTTCTGCATGTTCGTTCTCCTGTTTTTTATGTAAACGTGTTTAAAAACCCAATCGTCTTTTGGTCATCCAGGGCAGCGTATGGTATCGCTGTTCGCATTCTTTCCAAAAACGGCTCTTTTGTTTTTGTTTTCCGCATAGCTCCCTCCTTCTCCCCTTAAGATTATTTTTTACGCTTGAACAGCCTCCTGTTGTATGTAAAATATAACGAGCGACATAGCTTTTTCCATTAATACATATCACATTTGACATTTGTCAATTCAAATATGACATATTCATTAAAGTTTTATAATATTTAATTTCTTATTGACACTTTTATCGAAAAAAGGATACTTTCCATAAGAACTTCTGTGCAGCTCACACAGACCTTTCAACTTTCGTTGCGGGCTTATGCCTGGCAGTTGATATGTCAGGCCGGCCCATGGCGGTTACTGAAAAGAAAATATGGATATTATTCGGGTTTCATAACAATGCAGACAATCGGACAACGCCTACGACTCATCAGAGAGAGAAGAAAGCTGTTACAAAAAGACTTTGCTGACCTTTTCGGCTTCAGCCTGAGTAAATATCAGCGGATTGAAAAGGGGAAAGTCGCCCCGGATGTAGATATCCTACTGAAAATACTGGATGAATACCCGGACGAAGATCTGTCATGGCTGCTGACCGGTGACGGTAATTACAATCGTAAAACGTCACCGCCCAGCGGTGTGGACGGTCCATTGTTCGCCCAGGTGATCCAGGCCGTTGATGCCCAGCTCGAAAAGTACAATATTGTGCTTGATCAGGTTCCCAAAGCAGAGATGACCTCCCTGTTGTATGAGCATTCGGCTTTACTCAAACGTGTGGGAGAAAAAGGCGTTGATGAAAAGCTGGTTGAAAGATATATAGGGCTGGTGGGTTATCCGCGGAATTTTTCCACCGATGATCATTGAATCATCTTTTTTTTGAGTTTGCCGGTTACCTGTCTTTGATATGGAGGGCAAAATGAAAGAAGACCGCACAATAGGAATTAACGGATTCGGCCGGGTTGGTAAACTGCTCTCCTGGCAGTTGATCGCCACGGGCCGGTATTCCACCATTGTCGTGAACACCTGTACGCCGAGGGTCACCATGGGGCAACTGGCCAATTATATTGAAAAGGATTCAACCTATGGATGGCTCAATCATTACCTTTATGGCAACAAGCATTTAAAACAGCTCAACATCACAATTAATGAGGATGACCATAAAATCGTTGTGGACGGGGTGACCCTGGAATTCATCACCGATGTGAACCGCCCCCGGGATATTCCCTGGCAGGAATATGATGTCAGTGTTGTGGTGGATGCAACGGGTCAGTTTCTCGATCCCCTGGCAGCCGGGGAGTCCCCGGCCGGATCTTTGAGGGGGCACCTGAGAGCCGGCGCCCATAAGGTGATTGTCACCTCGCCCTTTAAACTTAACACCGGAGCGGCATATCCTGATGATTGCATCACAGCCATCAAGGGGATCAATGATGCCGACATTAACCATGAAAACCACAGGCTCATCTCCATTGCCTCATGTACAACAACCTGCCTTGCCCATATGGTCAAGCCATTGTTGGAGAATCTGGGCAGTAAACCGATTTTAAGCTTTTCCATGGTCACGGTTCACGCCCTGACAGCAGCCCAGCCGGCTCTGGACCGTATTCCCCAGGCCGATGCCGGGGAGGGAGAGAAAAATGTTGCTGCCGAACGTTTCTATAGAAGCGGTCTGAACAATATGATTCTCACATCCACGGGGGCGGCAAAATCCCTAAGACTGGTGCTGCCGGAAATCGAACGTATCGGTTTTATTGCTCAATCGGTCCGGGTCCCCATTGATACGGGCTCTTTGATCATTATGACGGTGAATATTCAGGATGACAGCACAAACCGGAAGGTTATCAATGATATTTACCGGGATGCCGCCCAGAGGATGCCGTACCTGGTCTATTCTGACAAACCCCACGTTTCCGGTGATATAAAGGGGCTCCAGGCTGCAGCCATGATCGAAGGGTGTGAAACCCATACCCGGACCGCCGAGGCGAAAATGAAAAATGTCGGCGAACAGGGGCATTTCATGACGCCCATTACCCAGGCCACCATCCACGGATGGTATGACAATGAACTGGGGAACTACGTGTATATGCTGTGCGAGCAGCTGGATAATATATTTCAAAACCAATCCTAGGGAGCAAGGGGCGTCTTGAATAGTGAATAAATCAATTCAGATGAAACCGGAGCATTTTTAAAAGGTATGCCGGGGTCTGTTTTTCAGTAGAGGCCCCCTTTTCTTCCAGTCGAGACGGACATCAGACAATAATCAGCACCTTTGATCCGATTATCAAGCCGTCTGCATATAAGATCGCTGATGGCCGGACTTGTGGGTGCACCCTGGGGCAGATGCCTTGGACTGCGCGCAACATAATAGGTCGCATTATCCAGTTCCACCTCATCTACTTTTGGGTCTGAGGAACTGTTTGTAATGGGTGACCTTTTTCTCCGATTTATGACCATGCGCCTAAAGTGTCGTCTTGGCACTAAAAGGGATGTTGGTGCCGGAGAAGAAAGAAGCGCCCGGCGTTGAACTGAAATCGCCCGGCTTAACATTGTCCACCTGCATCCAGCCGCCCAATCCGCTCTTGCGGCTGTGGCGATTCTTCGTATTTGGATTGGGGATCCCTATAAACTCAATGTCCAGGTTTGTCCGCCACAAATTGATAGGACCAATTCCGACGGATTGGATCTTGATATTTACCCGCCCCACAAAGTCCTTCACGTCAAACTCCTTTCCGTTGCGGTACTTCACAGCCTTGAATGAAACCGGCCTGCCTTCGGCTTTTGATTGTCCCCCCTCAATGGGAATGGGCAACCCCACCCCGCCCCCAGCCAGCAACGCGTTATTAACCTGGTACCGGGCCGACGATGCACCGTACTGAATACGGAAAACCGCTGACAAAGAGATGATCCCGGCCTTATTGGACAGCCCCATCCAACTGGCGCGTTCCACCAGGATGGAAAATGTCTTTGTCTCAAAATTCGAGAAGTCGATTGCCAACTTCGTTTTGTGCCAGTTGTGATCCTTGATGCGCACCTTTCCAACGTTGCTCACAGAGTCTTCGTAGGCGGCTTGCACCTCGTAATTGTCGATGGGCAGGTTCTCGTAGTAGGCCAGGCCAAGCTTGTCGGTTTTGCGCCCGCCCTTGGCCGGCTTTCGCAGCGCCACATTGCTCGGTTTCCAGACTTCCGGTTTCAGTGACGTCGTGGCTTTTTCTAGAATCTTATCGGCATCATCCACCACCAGGACCTGCAGCTTACCCGGGATTTGGGCCTTAGGCAGCGTGACCGTATGAGCGACCTCCTTGCACGCCTCAATTATCGGTGTCTGTGTAACGGTCTCGGGCCACACAAAGGTATAGCCACTCACCTTGGTCGCATCCTTCCACACCCGTAGCGTGAACCGCTTGCCCTGGGGCAGGTTCTTGAAACGAATTGTTCCGTCCTGACCCGTCTTTCCTTTGTCCCCGGTTTTCCAGAAATAAACTCCGGCGTTATCCAGAGGATTGTTTTTGGAATCAAGGACCTTCACCACTAGGTCGCCCGTTGTCTTTTTGCAGCAGGGTGCCACCGGACCCGGCGGCTTTGGTGGCGGCACAGGTTTCTTCTTGTTTTTGCACGCCAGGTAGGCGTCCACCCACCGGCGGCGGCACGGGTAATCTTCACTGTCCCCGTAGCCTTTGCGCCATTTGATCTTCCGCCGGGAGCCCTTCGGCGCTTTCAGGTGGGGGCATTTGGCCACCTCTGCGTCCGCCTGGTCGATACAGCGCTGCTCCAGGGGCCTGGGTATTCGCGTCGGCGGATCACCCAGGGGGGTCGGCCAGGTCTTGCCGCATTTGTGCGGACACTCCCACAACTCCTTGCCCGGGACCTTGATCAGGGTATATTTCATAGCGGCTCCGTCCCCTCAAAAAGCAGGCTCTCGTCGATCTGAGCTATCTTCTCAGAACCGGTCAGGGAGTCGTCACTCATGATCGTGCAGGCCCAAGGTACGTTGTCGTTGAGATCGAACTCCGGATGCAGCATGACGGTGCATTCCGCAAAGAATCGCAAATCATCACTGCAGATCAGTTCGTAAAGATTCCGCGCCCGGTCAAGCCCTTTCTCGGTAAACGCCACCACGTTACCCGCATCCAGGCCGAGTTTCCCGCATTTCTCCGGGAAGTCCCTCAGCAGGTGCTCAGCCGTCTCTTTGGCGAAGCGTCTGCGTTGGTATGCCTCCAACACCCGGTACTGGCTCTCACGTATCCTCAACATAATTTACTGGCCTCCCGTTTAATTTACAAAAAACAATCGGAATAACGGCCATGGGCCGACCCGGTCCATCAATATCCAGGTTTGTTTAATCCACAACAAAGTTTAAAAAATCCGAGCAACTTACCCGGACTTTCTTATAAAACCATTATTAAAATGATTAAGCATCCCCTGCCAAAAATTGCAACAGTCAATTAAATATTCTCTGTACACGTTCCCTTTATTCCTGTCTGGAAAACCGTTCTCTTACCAAAGCGGACAGTCAGCCATTTCAAACACGGCCCAGATAAATGATGTGAACCGCCCAGCCATAACAAGCGCACTATAGCTTTTATGAAATAATAATATTTCAATAACACCCCGATAACATTTTCCCTATTTATTCTTAATAAGAACGCCTGGGTACGTACCCGGACTTCTTAATAAACCGGATTTACAAACCCGGTAAACAGGATACTAACGGCCATGGGCCGGCCTGACATATCAACTGCCAGGCACAGCCCGCAACATAGGTTGAAAGATCTGGGGAACTTACCCGGGCTTTCTTATAAAGGGTGCCTCTAATAATAAGGGAGTGGCATATGACAGCCGTATCAGCTTATATCATTGCCTACAACGAAGCAGAGAAAATACGGGCCGCAGTGGAGAGCGTCCTCTGGGCTGACGACATCGTTGTCGCCGATTCTTACAGCACGGATGACACAGCCGCCATTGCCGAAGAACTGGGGGCAAGGGTTGTCCAGATTCCGTTCAACGGTTTCGGGGACCTGCGAAATCAGGCGGTTGGCGCTTGCCGTCATGAGTGGATCTTCAGCCTGGATGCCGACGAGCGCTGTACCGCCGAAGTGCGGGACGAAATACTGGACATGTTGCAACGGGGACCGGATGCGGATGTCTATTTTGTACCGCGCCGGAATTATTTCATGGGGCGTTGGATCAGGCACTCGGGGTTCTATCCGGATTACCGCCAACCCCAGTTTTTCAGGCGGGGGGCCATGAGCTACCGCCACGACCTGGTTCACGAAGGGTTCGAGCTTAATGGAGACGCCGTTACAGGGTATTTACAGCATGCGATCTGGCAACTGCCGTTCAAGAACTTTGATGAGATTCAGCACAAGGCATCCCGTTATTCCACCCTTGGTGCCGAGCGGATGACGGATGAGGGGCGTGCGTCCTGCATGGGCCGGGCCTTGAGACACGCCCTGTGGTCCTTTACCCAGCATTATTTCCTGAAATCCGGTTGGCGGGACGGCTGGCCGGGTTTTGTCATTGCCCTGGGCAACTTCGAAGGGACCTTTTACAAATACGCAAAACGCTACCAGGCCCTGTCCGATTGGTGTCCGCCCCCAACAACGGCGCTTCGGCGTCCGGTACCGGGCAGTTGAGTGCCCTGACGGCAGGGACAAAGGAAACGTCGTCACACCTGCGTTTGGCGGTGGTGGTCAAAAAGTTCATGGCCACCGGAGGGGCTGAACGCTATGCAATGGAGACCACCCGCAGGCTGTGTTCCAGAGGACATCAGGTGGCACTGGTGGCCCGGCAGTGGGATACGACTGCGGCAGCAGACGGATTATCACTGCACCGTCTGCCGGATTATGAGCGCTTGCCCAGTGTTCTTAATTCCTGGTTGTTTGCCCGTGATGCCGCCCGTCTTCTGGCCACCCTGCCCATTGATGCCGTCATTTCCCACGAGCGCGGATTCCGGCAGGATATTGCCGTTGTACATACCTTCCCCTACCACCGGGGCCTGGCACGTTATCCTGGAATCCGCAAGATTGACCAGCTTTATCTGAGCCCGCGCAGTTGGCTGCATTTACATTTGGAAGCACAGCAGATGTCTTCCGGGCAACTGGCGCCCGTTTCGGAGACGATTCGGGACGACCTGGCGCGTTATTATCATCGTACACGGAACGTGACTGTGGTAAACCCGGGTGTGGACCCGGATTATTTTTCACCAGGGTCGATAGACGGCTTTCGAGGGTCCGCCCGCCAAGCCATCACCGTTTCACCCGGGGAAACGGTCATCCTGTTTGTTGGGAACGAATTCAGACGAAAAGGGCTGGATGACCTGATCGCCGCTTTGGGTGCGGCACAGCATTTGGTGGTGGTGGGCAAGGGCGAGCGATGGCCCCGTTACCGGCGTCTGGTGCGCAGACTGGGCGTGGCCGGTCAGGTACATTTTATGGGGCTGGCCGATGATGTGAGGCCCTGGTATGCAGCCGCCGATATTCTGGTCCTGCCCTCTCTGGCAGAGGCCTTTGGCATGTGTGTCCTTGAGGCCATGGCCTGCGGATTGCCCGTTGTCGTCCGCAACCATGCCGGGGCGGCAGCCCTGGTGAAGAAGGAGACCAACGGGTTTGTATTCCACCGGGCCGATGAGCTGAAACCCCTTTTGGCACGCTTAGCCGACAGACATTTACGGCAGCGCCTGGGGAACGAAGCCCGCCGGACAGCCCAAGCCTGCACCTGGGATAAGGCAGCCGAACGGCTTGAGGCACTCAGCAGGCAGGTTGCCGTTGAATTGAAGCGGTCGCATGGCACCCAAGCCTAATCCTCGATGATCAAGTTATTTCTAAGACGCTCAATCACTTCCATCAAGCTCGTTTTTCTCTTGTGTGTTTTTTTCAATTGATCCAGATAAGAAAACCACTCAGCCTGCTTATTTTGTCCTTCCATTACCTTGGCGGCGTAAATATGAAACAAAAAAATTTGAGGCTTGACTAAAAATGAATGTTCATTTATTTTAGACGCCGTGAGAACAAAAGACGAAGAAAAAAAAGCGGCCTTGTTCGAGGCAACGGTAAAGACGGTAAACGAAATGGGATTTGCGTCAGCCTCGGTTTCTAAAATTACCAAGGAGGCGGGCGTCTCTCCGGCAACCTTATATATTTACCATAAAAACAAGGAAGAATTACTGGTTTCCACCTATATCACCATCGAAAAAAATATGAGCAGGGCTTTGTTGGAAAAATTCAATGCCGATATGCCGCTTCGGGATATATTGGAAAATGTGTGGGTGGCCATGAGTGATTATTTTATTAAATATCAGCCCTATACCAGGTTTGCAGAACAATTTGCCAATTCTCCCTACAAGACGTTGGTCAATAAAGAGATGGTGATGCATTATTATGCCCCGATTATTGACGTGCTCCAGCAAGGCATCGACCAGAAAATTATCAAGAATGTCGATTTTGATATCATCATCGCCTTTATTTGTTATCCGTTGCTTGCGCTCTCAAATCCGGGTTTATGTTCCGATTTTGAGCCGACTGCGGAAAATATTAAATCGGCGTTTGCCCTGGCTTGGGACGCCATCAAATTATAAATCCGACAATGCCTAGGGGTTTCAGCTTGTAATGCCCAAAGAGGAAATCCAAAAAGGATATATTAATGACTTACAGAATAGAGCATATGAATCATAAGGAAATGAGGGTGCCGTGGACAAGGCTGATGATTGCCCTAGTCATCCCCCTGGTTTTAACCGGATGCGCTGCGGTAGGCCCGGATTATCAACCTCCGGCCATGGAAATGCCGGCCGCCTGGCAAGGGACGGATGATCCTGCGCTGCTGCCCCGGGCACAACTGGTGCAGAAGTGGTGGTCCCTGTTCCATGATCCCCTTTTAGACCGGCTCATTCAAACCGCGACCCAGAGCAACCGGGATCTTCTGGCCGCCATTGCAAGGATGGAAGAAGCCCGGGCCAATCTTGGCAGTACCAGGGGAGAGTACTACCCCCAGGTGGAGGCAAACGGGTCCGCCATCTGGCAGGAAACCAGTGACAACGGCTTAAGCACGGGCGTTGAAGAGACCCTCCACGGGGTGGGTGCCTCTGCCGGGTGGGAGGTTGATCTGTTCGGCCGTATTCGCAGATCGGTTGAGGCTGCGGCGGCCGATTACCAGGCCAGTGCCGAAGACCGTACCGATGTCCTGATCAGCCTCTATGCCAATGTGGCCCTGACCTATCTTGACGTTCGGACCTTTCAGGCAAGATTGACGGCGGCCAGGTCAAATATCGATTCCCAAAAATCAGTACTCGCCCTGACCCGGTCCCGGTTTCGGAACGGGTTGGCCACGGATCTTAATGTTGCCCAGGCACAAAGAATTCTGGCAAGTACCGAAGCGGAAGTGCCCCCCTTGAATATCGGGCTGTCCCAATCAATTAACGCCCTGGCGGTATTGCTGGGCCAGACTCCCGGAAGCCTGTCTTCCGAACTGGCGGTACCGTTGGAAATTCCCTTGCCGCCTGAGAAGGTAACCGTGGGGGTTCCGGCCAATCTGCTGCGCCAGCGGCCGGATGTGCGCCGGGCGGAACGGCGGCTGGCCGCTCAGACCGCGCGTATCGGCGTGCTCAAGGCGGATCTTTACCCAAGTTTTTCTCTGACCGGCGCGTTTGGTTTTGAATCGATCGATGCTGGCACCCTGTTTGATACCGACAGCCGGATCGCTTCCTTTGGGCCATCCTTGCGATGGCAGATATTCAGCGGCGGCCGTATCCGGCAACAAATAAAAGCCCAGGACGCCCGGACACGCCAGGCCCTGTTCGGTTATGAGCAGTCCGTACTCAATGCACTTCGGGAAGTGGAAAATGCGCTGGTGGCCTATGTCGAGGACCGCACACGTTTAGCCGCCATCAATCGTTCGGTAACGGCGGCCCGGCGTTCGGTAAAATTAGCCACAGAGCTGTACAAGCAGGGTCTCGTTGACTTTCAGCAGGTTCTTGATGCCCAGCGGGACCAATTTAATTTTGAAAACCAGTTTGCCGCCGCCAAAGGCAACAGCGCGGCAAATTTTGTCAGATTATACGCGGCATTAGGCGGCGGCTGGGATCCAACGCCGGCCCCGAAGCCGGATTTAAATGACCGAGGGGGAAAATAGCATGAAATCATACCGTTCTTATCTCTTTTCAGTGGGTTTGCTGATCTTAACATGCGCTGCTTTCGGGCTGTCCGGTTGTAAAAACCAGTCGGCCAACGCCAATGCGCCCGCCCCACCCCCACCCACCGTAACGGTCAGCACGCCGTTAGTCAAAGATGTGGTTCACTATGCCGAGTTCACCGGCACCACCGAAGCGGTGGAGTCGGTAGTGATCCGGGCAAGGGTGGAGGGCTACCTTGAAAAAATTCATTTTACCGAGGGGGCTATGGTGGAAAAAGGACAACTGCTTTTTACCATTGACGACAAGCCCTATCAGGCAAAACTGGAAGAAGCCCTGGCCGATCTTGCCATGCAGCAGGCAGAGCTGGAACAGACCCGGGCCACCAAGATCCGCAAAGAGAATGCCCTGCGCGATAACGCGGTGAGTGAAGTAGAGGTCATTGATGCCCGGGCGGAACTGGGCAAAGCACAAGCCCGGGTTAAGGCTGCCAAAGCAGCCATTCGCACCGCCAAGCTCGATATCTCCTACACCCGGGTTAAATCCCCAATCAGCGGCCGGATCGGACGCAGGATGGTGGATGTCGGGAATCTGGTGGGGGCCGGTGAGCGTACTGAACTTGCCGGTATAGTCAAGGATGATCCAATTTACGCCTATTTTACAATCAGTGAAAGAAGCTGGATCCGCTACCAGGCCAAACGGTCACCGGATGATCCAAAGACCATTTATATGGGGCTGTCCAACAGCAAAGACTTTCCCTTTGAAGGCAGAATTGATTTTATCGATAACCGAATGGACGCCGCCACCGGCACCATAAAGGTACGGGGTATTTTTCCGAACCCGCAGCAACGCATTCTTCCCGGGCTCTTTGCCCGGGTGAGAATTCCCATCGGTGCCACCACCGGTGCCCTGTTGGTACCGGACAGTGCCCTGGGACAGGACCAGCAGGGACACTATCTTTTGGTGGCCAATCCGGAAAATATTACCGAATACCGCCCCGTGGCCACCGGTGAAATTGTGGACGGCATGCGGGTGATTGCATCGGGTCTGAAAGGGGATGAACGGGTGATTGTAAACGGTCTCCAAAAGGCCCGGCCGGGTGCGCCGACAACACCTGTACCGGCGGTCCCTGATGGGGCTTCTCCAAAGGATGCACCCCCTTCGGCCACGGCACCGAAAGCATAGGAAGGCAAGCCATGATCAGTCGTTTTTTTATCCATCGTCCAATTTTTGCAGCGGTACTCTCCATTGTGATCATTATCGTCGGCCTGGTGACCCTAAGATCCCTGCCCATTGCCCAGTATCCGGAGATTGCGCCGCCCACCGTCCAGGTAACCGCATCCTACCCCGGCGCCTCCGCAGCGGTATTGGCCAGCACTGTGGCCCAGCCCATCGAGGAGCAGGTCAACGGCACGGAGGGCATGCTCTACATGTCGAGCACCAGTACCAACAACGGGCAATATACCCTCACCGTTACCTTTAAAGTGGGCTCTGATCTGGATATGGCCCAGGTCCTTGTTCAGAACCGGGTTTCCCAGGCCGAAGCATTGCTGCCGGAAGCAGTCCAGCGTATCGGGCTTACCGTGGAAAAGCAGTCCACCAATGTTTTAATGTTCTCTTCCCTTACATCCCCGGACGGCCGCTACGATGAACTTTACCTAAGCAATTACGCCAGCCTGCGGATTAAAGATGAATTGTCCCGCTTGGAGGGGGTCGGCTCGGTGATGGTTTACGGGGCCGGTGAATATAGCATGCGCATCTGGCTCAACCCCAACGAACTGAAATCACGGCATCTCACCACCAATGATGTCATCAACGCCATTCGCGAGCAAAACGTTCAGGTGGCCGCAGGCCAGATCGGCCAACCTCCCACCGACAGCCGGCAGGATTTTCAGTATGCCATCAACGTCAAGGGCCGATTGTCCGAGGTGGAGGAATTTGAAGAGATTGTGATCAAAACGTTGCCCGGCGGCCGTATGGTCCGGCTCAGTGATGTGGCCCGGGTGGAATTGGGGGCCCAGACCTATGCGGTGTCGAGTCAAAACAATGGCAAAAATTGTGCGGTCCTCGGTATTTTTCTGATGCCGGGGGCCAATGCCCTTGAGACCGCCCAGCGGGTTAAGGATCGCATGGCGGAGCTCGAAGATGCATTTCCGCCGGGCCTCTCCTATGTCGTCCCCTTTGACACCACCACCTTTGTCAGAGCCTCCATTGATGAGGTGGTGGAAACACTCTTTATCGCCGTGGCCCTGGTTTTTTTAACCGTGCTGGTGTTCTTGCAAAACTGGCGGGCCACCCTGATCCCGGCGGCCACCATTCCGGTCTCCCTGATCGGTACCTTTGCGGTGATGTCGCTTTTGGATGTGAGCATCAACATGCTCTCTTTGTTCGGCTTGGTGCTGGCCATCGGTGTGGTGGTGGATGACGCCATTGTGGTGGTGGAAAATGCGTCCCGGAATATCGACGAATCCGGCCTTACCCCCAAAGCAGCCACCCTTAAGGCAATGGAAGAAGTTTCCGGGCCCATTATCGCCACCACCCTGGTGTTGCTGGCGGTGTTTGTGCCGACCGCTTTTCTGGGGGGGATTACCGGTCAGCTATACCGGCAATTTGCCCTTACCATTGCCGTGGCAACGGTCTTTAGCTCCATCAATGCATTAACCCTGAGCCCTGCCCTGTCTGCCGTCCTGCTGCGGCCGACGCCCGAGCGGAGCAATTTCTTTGCCAGAGCCTTTAACCGGGGGTTTGATAAATGCCAAAAGGGATACAGGCGTGTTGTGGCCAGCCTCCTGCGCCGCGGCTTCATAATGATGGTGGTTTTTGCAGGATTAACGGCCCTGGCGGTTTACGGTTTTGACAGCCGTCCAAAAGGGTTTGTGCCCAATGAAGACCAGGGGTGGGCCATATACAGCCTTCAACTGCCGGATGCTGCATCCAAGCAACGCACCCTGGCGGTGGTGGAAAAGCTCAACCAGCGGCTGGCAAACATGCCCGGCATTAAAAACTGGGTCTCCGTACCGGGCTATTCCTTGATGGATGATGCCATTATTCCCAACGCGGCAGCCATTTGGGTGGTGTTCGATCCCTGGGAAGAGCGTCTGGCAGCCGGATTGACCCAGGAAGCCATTCTGGGGCAGATGTGGGGCGCCTCAGCCGACATCCAGGAGGCCCTGATCTTTGCCTTTGCTCCGCCGCCAATTATGGGATTAGGCTCTGCAGGTGGCTTTGAGATGCAAATCCAGGATCGAAACGACCTCGGGCTGAGCACCCTTGAAAATATGACCAACGACATCACCGCAGGGGCCTTTGCCCATCCGCAAATTCAGATGGCCTTCAGCACCTTCCGGGCCAATGTACCGCAATTGGAAGCCCAGGTGAATCGGTCCCAGACCAAGAGCCTCGAAATTCCCCTAGATGATGTGTTCGAAACCTTGCGGGCCACCATGGGATCGGTGTACGTGAATGATTACAATAAATTCGGACGCACTTACCAGGTGCGGGTCCAGGCCGATGCACCGTACCGGTCGAACGTAGAAGACATTCTCCGGCTGGAAGTGCGCAACAAACAGGGCGGGATGGTGCCGTTGGGAACGGTGGCGTCGGTTAGCGAAACCATAGGGCCGCAAATCATCACGCGGTATAACATGTACCCCTCGGCAAAAATCAGCGGCCAAGGCACCATAAACACCTCCTCCTGGGAAGCCATGACCGCCATGGAACAACTGGCCAATGAGAAACTGCCGGTCAGCATGGGGTATGAATGGACCGGTATGTCTTACCAGGAAAAGGCCGCTGCCGGCCAGACGGCATTGATCTTTGCCTTGGCGGTACTCTTTGTCTACCTGGCCCTCTGTGCCCAATACGAAAGCTGGGTGTTGCCCCTGGTGGTCATTTTGGCGGTCCCCCTCGGGCTGCTGGGGACTGTTGCGGCCGTCACCTTCAGGGGGATGGAAATTAACGTTTATACCCAAATCGGGGTTGTCCTGTTGATTGCCCTGACCTGTAAAACCGCGATTCTCATTGCAGAATTTGCTAAAGCCGAGCGGGAAAAGGGCCGGTCAATCACGGAGGCAGCCCTAAAAGCCTCAACGTTGCGGTTCCGCCCGATATTAATGACCGCATTCACATTCATAACCGGCGTTTTTCCCCTGGTCATCGCCACCGGAGCAGGTGCGGCCGGCCGCCAGGCCATTGGAACCGCCGTGTTCAGCGGCATGCTATCCGCCACAGCCCTGCTGGTGTTGTTTGTGCCGCTATTTTATGTCCTGGTACAAAAAGCCACGGAAACCGTCACTGGTAAATTTTCTTTGCTAAAAAAGGAAACACCCGGGAATAGACCGTTGGTATAGATGTAACATTGGGTGCCCTTGCCCGGCCAATTCACCGTCACGGATAATTGCGGCTTTGGGTTCCCCCAGGATTTTCGCGCTGTGGCAAGGTTTTTCCTTTTCCGCGGAATCCCAGGGGCTCGGATTTATCCGGGGCCGTAATTTCAGCCCGGACCTGCTAAAAAAAGGCTTTCCCCATGCCCGGGAACGGAATGCCCAATTTTTTCATCTTGCTCCTCAGGGTGTTGGGATGGATACCCAGCAGGTCTGCAGCGCCGGCCGGGCCTTGGATCTTACCTTTGCTCAGGTTCAGGGCTTTTTGGATGTGCCGGGTCAAGGCCAGGTCCAAGGTTTCCAGCCCTGGGCCCTGGGCAGGCGGCCCCGGTTGGAGCGCCCCCTGGAAGCGCAGGGGGCCGGAGGTGTGCAGGATCAGGCTTCGCTCAATGATGTTGGACAGCTCCCGCACATTGCCGGGCCAGTCATAGGAACGCAGCCGGTCAATCTCACCGGGCGCGATCTTCGGCACCGGCCGCTTTAGCTCCCCGGCTTTTGCGCCCAGCAGGTGCTGGACAAGGGCCGGGATGTCCCCGGGCCGCTCCCGCAGGGGCGGCAGGCTCACCGGAAACACGTTAAGCCGGTAAAAGAGATCCATGCGGAAGGTACCGTTCCGCACCGCAGCCTCAAGGTCCCGGTGGGTGGCGGCAATGATCCGGGCATCCGCCGGCACCGGCCGCGTGCCCCCCACCCGTTCGATCTCCTTGAACTGGATGGCCCGCAGCAGCCTCACCTGGGCTTCCAGGGAGAGCTCCCCCACCTCGTCCAGGAACAGGGTACCGTTATGGGCCCGTTCAAACTTCCCCCGTTTCAGGGCCGAAGCCCCGGTAAACGATCCTTTTTCATGGCCGAACAGTTCGGAATCCATGAGAGATCCCGGGATCGCCCCGCAGTTTACCCGCACCATGGGGCCTTCCCTGCGTTTTGACAGCAGGTGCAGGGCATTGGCCGTCACCTCTTTTCCCACCCCGGTCTCCCCCAGGAGCAGCACAGGGCTGTCTACGGCCGCCACCTGCTTGATCTGGTCCATGGCCGGTTTGAGCCCGGCCTCCGCACCGATGACCCGGTCCCCTACAGCCTGCATCAGTTCACGGTAGAGCCCCTGGTTCTCCTCCTGTACCCTCTGGGAGCGGCGCTCCAGCTCCCTGTGCTTCAGGGCATTGGTCATGGCGATGGAAAAGGGCTCCCGCACCAGGGCCAGCAGGTCGGCATGTGCCTGGGTATAGCGGTGGTCGCCAAAGGCATAGATGGCGATCCCGCCGTGATAGTCCCGTTCCAGCCCAGGCCCCAGGGAGAGGCCCAGCACCAGGTGTGAGGCCCGGGCAGTGCCCAGTTCACGGGCAAAGTCCAGTGAGACGGCATTCATGTCCGGGGCATTGAAAATCATAACCCCCTCGCGTTTGGCATTTTCCCGGACCTCTGCCTGGGACTCGGCAGAGAGGGGAATCCGGATATCAGAGATATCCGCCCCATGGTGATCCACCCGGGCAATACTCAGGCAGGCGTCATCCCGGTATGAGATGTCAAAGGTAAGGCCGTCGGCCGGGATGGCCGTGGACAGGTAGGCCAGGCCACTGGTTAATGCCTCCTTGATATCCAGGCTGCCGCAGATCTTAAGGGTGAGTTGTCTGAAAAAACGATTGGTATCCATTCCCCGACTATATCTTATTTTCACGAAATAAGATAACATAACCATTTTATTTCGTGAACACAATCACTCCAATCCATAGCCCCCCTTGGACTGCAATGGATTCAGCCCCTGGCACAAGGTTTGCTGTCTTTTGCTGTCTGAAGAGGCAACCATGAATGACAAAGGAGACCCCAATGAACGGAAAAGAGATAAAAGACGGACTGGAAGCCCTGGAATCATGCATCACATTCCCCTATCCCGCCATGTGCTGGTATTTCACCGATGATCCCGGGGAGGATGCCCTGGCATTCAAA
>JAKSBO010000452.1 GCA_022361095.1 Desulfobacterales bacterium
AAAATATATTGTATATTCCTCCGGTTAAAAATTGTTTCCGCCTTGAATTTGAACAAATTCCCTAAAAACTGGATTATCGAGTTACACTCTACCGGAAATGGGTGTTGGATTTTAAAATTGATATCATTCAGCTTCAACTCGTGTGCGAGGCATTGTTCATAGGTGGATTCCAACAGCCCGGGCCTAACTTTCGGTGGACCTCAATTGTACATCCGATGACGCAATTTGAAAGTTTACTAAATCCCATTCTTCATGTCCTTCATGCTCTTCATGGTTTCTAAACGAATCAGAATTATGCAGTAACGGCCGATATTAATTTTACCAAATGAACTTTTATTATAGTGATTTAAAGAATAGCATCAACCTTGAAGGTGCGTATGGTTAAGACAGTCGCTGATGCGTTGTTTTAAGGTGCGATTTTCCTGATAGGCATTCCACTCAGTCTTGATATTTTCAACAATTCGAAGTTTTTGGCACACGCCTTGCTCATGTTCTATTATTACGTTTATGAAACCACGTGCGAAACATTTTATGATTCGCGCACCATTTTAACATCCATAAGGAGGAAGAGATGAAGCTTAATCGTTTTTGGGCTGCAACGGCAGCCGCCGGACTTTTAATCAGCGGTCTTGTGTTTACCGGCCCTGCCGCGGCAAATGAACCAACCATCAAAATCGGAAACATTATCCCTCTATCAGGACCTTCCGCATCCGTAGGCCAGCAGGGTAAAAATGCAAGGGAGATGGCTGTTGAGGAGATCAATGCAGCAGGCGGCATTAAATCCTTAGGGGGTGCCAAACTTGAAATGCTCTATGCCGATTCCGAATCAAAACCGGAAAAAGGTGTATCCGAAGCAGAACGGCTCATTAATACTGAAAAGGTCAATGTTCTCACCGGTTGCTGGAACTCTGCCGTGACCTATCCCACCACTGCCGTGGCTGAACGTTACGGCGTCCCTTTTATTGTACCGGTTTCCGTGTCCGATAAAATTACCGAACAAGGTTTTAAAAACGTATTCCGCATTGCCGCCAAAGACTCCTGGTGGACCCGGGATCAGTTCGAATTTTTAAAAGACATGCAGGCCGAGTTCAACACACCCGTGAAAAAACTTGCCTTTGTTTATGAAAACGGCGACTGGGGAAAAGGCATGGCAGGCCAGTGGAAGAAACTGGCTGAAAAAGACGGGTATGAAGTGGTACTGGACGAACCCTATCCCTCCACCGCCACCGACCTGAGCCCTGTGGTCCAGAAGATCAGACGGTCCCGGGCAGATGTCCTTTTGCTGGTTTCCAATGCAGCGGACGCCATTCTTTTAACCAATACGCTGGCTGAGTACAAGGTGCGCTTAAAAGCCATTGTAACCACCGGCGGCGGACATGCCGATCCGTTTTTTATCAAGGCCGTGGGCAAAAACGCCCAGTACCTTTTTGATATCGTGGAGTGGGAAGCCGACATCAATAAAGCCGGTGCCAAAGAGACCAATGAAAAATACAAAGCCAAATACGGCTATAATCTTACCGGGGAAGCTGTGGACGCCTATCTGGCCATGTACGTGATCAAAGATGCCCTGGAACGTGCCGGCAGCCTCGACAAAGATGCCGTTCGCAAGGCCCTGGCTGAAACCAACCTAACCTCAGGTCCCGGCATGATCGTTGGGTATGATGCTGTTGAGTTTGACCAAAGCGGCCAGAATTCCCATGCATCTCCTGTCCTTATTCAGATCAATGATGTGGGCAACGGCCTTGAAAGAATTACCGTATGGCCCAAGAGCGCCAGGCGCGCCGGATACACCCCTGTTTTCCCAAAACCGTAAAACGCCCATTCCAATGTCCCGTTTTGAAACAGCCGACTGCTTTTCAAATCGGGGCATAACCGTCCGGAGAAAAAGATGATCTATTTAATTGAAGATACAATCAACGGCATCCTTATGGGCTCGATTTACGGGCTGACCGCCCTGGGGCTGACCATTATTTTCGGGGTGCTCAAGGTGGTCAACTTTGCCCACGGCACCCTTTTGATGGTCGGCATGTACGCGGCATACTGGACCGTTACCCTGTCAGGACTTCACCCCTACCTTGCTCTTGTTATAGTTGTTCCGGTCATGTATGTGTTTGGATACTATCTTCAGGATATTGTGATAAAGCCCATTTTCAAAGCGGAAAAGAATGTCCGGGAACCCAGCACGGTGATTATCGTCACCACCGGTGTGTGGTATGTGCTGGATAACCTGACCCTGATGATTTTTGGTCCCCAGTACCGCTCCCTTCCGGATAATCCGCTCCAGGGAAAAATGATAGAACTCGGGGAGATGTTTATCTCCGTTCCCAAGTTGTGGGGGGCCATTACCGCTGTCGCAACTGCTTATGCCGTATACTGCTTTTTTCAGAAAACAAGAACCGGGCGTGCCATCAGGGCATGCAGCCTTGACCGCGATGCGGCCAGTTTGTCCGGCATCAACCAGTATAAGATCTACAACATGGCCTTTGGGCTCGGTACGGCAGTGGCCGGTATTGCCGCCGTTACCCTGGTCCCCTTTTACAACACCTTCCCTTCCGTGGGTGTTCTGTTTGATATCAAAGGTTTTATCATTGTGGTTTTAGGCGGGCTCGGCTCCATTCCCGGTGCCATCATCGGCGGGATCATCATCGGGCTCATTGAATCCGTGGGCCCCCAGTTTATGACCGCCACCTGGACAGAGGCCATTGTATACGGCCTGTTTCTTCTGGTTCTTTTTGTTAAACCCTCAGGATTGTTCGGAGTAAAATATGACTGGTAAACCCATCGCAGACACAGGGGGGAACACCACCCCTTACGAGACGGACGGCGTCTTGCTTGACAGGTCTGCCCTGGCCCGGCAGGTGGTTAAGGATACCATTAACAAGGTCCTGCTCGGGGCGGTGCTGATCCTGGTGCTGGCATTGCCGGCGATTGTGAGCAGTCCCACCTGGCTGCATATCATTGTTCTGATATTTTTTTACGCCTATCTGACCACCTCCTGGAATATGGTGGGGGGATTTGCAGGGGTTCTGCCTTTGGGGCATGCCGTATTCTTAGGTATCGGCGCGTATACCTCAACAGTGCTTTCCCTTCAGTACGGCATCAGCCCCTGGCTGGGCATGTTCGTTGGCGGTATTTTAGCTGTTGCAGCCGGTATGGTCATCGGATTTCCCACATTGAAAATGCGCGGGGCCTACTTTGCCCTGGCCACCATTGCTTTTGCCGAAGGCGTGCGCGTCATGGTTGAGAACATGGACTACCTGGGACCCTTCAAACTCAATGGACCCAGGGGGTTGCAGATCCCACCGTTAAACATTGGCTGGCCCCATTTTATGTTTTCATCCAAGGTGCCGTACTACTATATCATTCTGGCCATGCTGCTGATTATCCTGTTTTTGACCTGGGCGGTTTCAAGATCCAAACTGGGGTATTACCTGACCGCCGGGGGAGAGG
>JAKSBO010001156.1 GCA_022361095.1 Desulfobacterales bacterium
GCCGCCAAAACCGAAAGAACTGACCCCTGCACGGCGGGGATGGCTGTTACGGCCCCAGTCTTTTAGCGTATCATTTACGAAAAACGGACTATCCATAAAATTGATTCGTGGATTGGGTTGCCGGAAATTAGGACTGGGCGGGAGGGTGTTATGCTTTAAGGCCATGACCGTCTTAATGAGGCTTGCCACCCCGGCTGCCGTGTCAAGGTGGCCGATATTGGCTTTGACCGAGCCAATGGCGCAAAACCCCTTGCGATCGGTCTTCTCCCTGAAGACCCGGGAAAGGGCGGATATCTCCATGGGGTCGCCGATTTCGGTTCCCGTGCCGTGGGCCTCAATGTAGTCGATAGTGTCGGGGCTCACCTGTGAGATATTCAGGGCTTCTCGGATGACGGCGGCCTGCCCTGCCATGCTTGGTGCGGTGTATCCGGCTTTGCCATCGCCGTCGTTGTTTACTGCTGATCCAAGAATCACTGCATGGATGCGGTCTCGATCGGTTATTGCGGCCTCCAAGGGCTTGAGCAGCACTGCCCCCATGCCATTGCCGCCGGCGATCCCCTTGGCGCCTGCATCAAAAGGCCGGCAGTGGCCGTCTTTGGATAGAATCATTCCCTCCTGGAACAGATAGCCTTCTTTTTGGGGCACCATGATGCCTACCCCCCCTGCGAGGGCCATATCACAGGCGCCGCTTAAAAGACTTTCACACGCCATGTGGACGGCTACAAGAGATGTGGAGCAGGCGGTCTGGACAGATACGCTTGGTCCCCGCAGGTTCAGTTTATACGAGATCCTGGAGGTGAGATAGTCCTTATCGTTTCCAATAAGGACCTGGAATCCCTCAATGCTTCCTGTGAGCTGCTGCCGGGGCAGCTGGTTAATCAGGTAAGTGCTCAGCTTTGCCCCGGCAAATATTCCGATTTCTCCGGGAAATTCTTTTGGAACGTAGCCAGCATCCTCAAAAGCATGCCAGGCCGTCTCCAGAAAGAGCCGGTGCTGGGGGTCCATGGTTTCGGCCTCCCGGGGGGAGTATCCGAAAAAAGCAGCATCAAAACCTGCGGGATCGTCTATGACAAATCCCTTTTTAACGTAATCCGGATTGTTCAGTAACGACAGCGGTACACCGGAAGCCATGAGTTCTGTATCGGAAAACTGGGAAACGGATTCCACCCCGTCCCTAATATTCTCCCAAAAGGCACCCACATCATTTGCCCCGGGAAACCGGCAGGCCATACCGATAATTGCGATGGCATTCAAAGGCAGTTCACTGGTCAAGATAATTCTCCTTTTGTGTGTCGGATATAACGAATTTTTTAATGCCGCGCACGAACCTTTCGGGCTTTCCGGCGGAGATCCGAACGGTCACGGACCTTTTCTGCAACAGGCGCGTTGTGCAGTGTCTGGTTTATGAACCGGGCCAGGGCCGAGACAGAGGTCTGTTCAAACAGGTCGAGAATGGAAACGGGTCTGCCGAACCTCTCCTGAATAGCATTCTGGACCTGAACCATGTGCAGGGAGTTGGCACCAAGATCAAAAAAATGGGCATGCCGGTCCAGGATGTTGATCTGCAGGACGGTTTTGAAAATGTCCATGATAATTTGCTCGGTGTCGTCCTGTGGTCCTGATGAGCCGGCCTCATTGGTTTGAACGTTACGGGCGGCCAGGGCCTTTCTGTCAATTTTTCCATTGGCTGTTAAGGGAAAGGCATCAATAAAGGAAAAGGTCCCGGGGATCATATAGGCAGGCAGACGTCCCTGAAGTTCCCGTGACAGGGTGTCCGGGGTCGGGACTACCCCTTTGACGGGCACCACATGGGCCACCAGCCGTGTATTTTGAAGATCTGCCGTTACCAGGGCGTCAGAGACCAAGGGAAGTTCCCTTAACGCAGCTTCGATTTCCCCCGGTTCTATGCGGTGCCCCCGGATTTTGAGCTGAAAA
>JAKSBO010000397.1 GCA_022361095.1 Desulfobacterales bacterium
ATCCAGTCCACCCCCCTTTCTTTAAGTTCCTCAATTAGAAACCTCACGATCATGCTGCCGATGCCAAGTTTTTGATAGTCGGACAACACAACCACGTCCTGAATATAAGCATCACTGCACAGGTCGGAAAGGGCCCGACCCATTCCAATTAACTTTTTTTCTAAAAAAACGCCGGCAAACAAAGCGGATTCTTCAGGAATCCGGCGCAGAAAATCATCATTTGTTTCATAATCCTCCTGCCACCACCCGGCATCCTGGTAAAGGGCCTGAAGCTCATCTGCAGGCACAGTGCGCACAAGTTTTATCTCCAGCCCATTAAGTTTTTTTGCACTCATGCAACGCTGCCTTTGAGCATTTTTTCTGCAAAAAATGGAAGAACAAAAGCCGCACGGTGCACCTGCGGACTATAGTATTTAAGTTGAGATTGAAGTGCTTCAGGCACAATACGCGCCGGCACCCTAAGCTCAGGCCCCAAAGACCCCATACATATACCGATGTGCCCGCCGGTATATGTGGGCACAATAATGTTGGCATAAGCATATACGGGAAACAATGACCGTGTAATGCCCATCAGCTTTTCAACCCAGTCCGGGTGAAGGAAAAAGGATTCACCCTGGGTGGCGATCAGGCCGCCGGGCCTAAGCGCATGTTTTAAATCCTGGTAGAACTGCTTTTCAAACAACACTTCTCCGGGACCGACCGGGTCCGAGGAATCAACAACAATGACATCATAGCACCCGGGATTTTCCCGGACAAAGGCGGCCCCGTCTTTGATGTGAACCTTAACCCTGGGATCGTCGAATCCGCAGGCCATGAACGGCAGGAATCGTTTTGAAACCTCAATGACCTCTTCATCAATTTCACAAAAGTCAATTGAGCAGACATTATCGTGGCGGCTGATCTCACGCAGCACGCCGCCGTCTCCGCCGCCGATGACAAGTACATTTTCCGGTTTTGGATGAGAAAACAAGGGCAGATGGGCCATCATTTCCTGGTAGCTGAACTCATCTTGTTCCGTTAACTGAATAATACCGTCAAGCACCAGCATCCGGCCGTGGGAACGGGTCTGATACAGATCAATCTGCTGGAACCTGCTTTTTCTGCTGTAAAGGAGCTGATCCACCTTCACAGAGACGGCAATGCCTTCCCACATGGGGCAAACTTCTGAAAACCATCCTTTATTCACAATACCTGAATTTATCATTGATACTTTCCTGGCAAAATCGATTTATTGCCTTAACGCCACCTGAATTTTATAGTTGGAGCCTAGAAAATATGAGAGGGAAAATTCCGCCAACTCACGGGGTTCACATCTATTACAGGAAAAGAAATCCAAATACACCGCATTCTTTGCATGGGCAAAATGTCCGGATAAACCAAATGTCTCAATGGATCGTATCGTGGAAAAACCAGCGACCGTTTGGGAGTCATCATAATACACCCGGGATGCTTTTTCCGGATCAAGGGCCCCAAGCTTTCCCCCCACCTGGTCCACAAAACGCTTTATACATTCCGGGTCTTTTATCATTTCAGGACTGCAGTCATATAGATCAACCGCAGTGGACATTGCCCAGGGGGTTGTATTTTCAAAAACCTTTTTCCAGGCTATGGGGCGTGTACGTCTTTCCATCACCTTTTTATTGCTGTTCGGCATACAGCCTCTGGCACCGGGGTCCAGTATCCCCCTGTTCTGATCCGAGGAAATAAAAACCCTCTGGGATGAAAACCGTGCTTCCATCGAATGGATGGCTATGTCCAGGTCAATATTGTCTGCGCATGTGAAAATATCAACGGCCGCATAATTATGCTCAGGCCAGGCATGAACCGTAAAATGGGATTCGGCAATGATCACGACGCCGGACACACCCTGGGGTTCAAATTGATGAAAGGAGCTGCTGACAACCGTGGCCCCGCTTTGTCTGGCCGCTTCCAGCAAAATCGATTCAACCTCACATTTGTCAAGCAGGACATCGGATACGCAGTCGTAATATTCGATGGTAATATGTCGCCCCAGGGCAAAACCTGAATCAGAATGACAGACCGCCCGCTTTTTATTTTTATCAAGCAATTTTTTTTACCAGTACTCCAAATATTTGATTAACCGGACGGTCAGAACACTTCCATAACAGAGGAAAATCTTTGAAATTGGGTTTCTCTCGGCAAATTTTTTTCTTTAAGCCGTCCGATCATTGAAGACGAATTAAAACGCAGATAGGGGTTTACCAGAAGTTCTTCTGATAGACGGGAGACAACATGGTCCGGGTTATATGCAGCCGCGTACCCATTTAAATTCGGATTATTCGGTTCGATAATCCTGGCATATTTTAACGCATCACCAACATAATCGTGTCCGGCATAAATCAGGGTATCGCCAGGCAATGCCATCAGCATCGTTAAAGAGTTAAAAAAGGCGAGAAGGTCCCCTGAAAAACAATTGCCAACGGTAGCGTTAAACAAGGTATCCCCGGTTACAATAAACCCATCGCCTTTGAAACAAATCGAATCCATTGTATGTCCGGGGGTCAGCAGCACCTCAAGTCCGGTGCCGTCATTCAGGCCGAGCACCTGTCCGTGTGAAAGCGTCGTACAATCGACAAACCGCGCATTTGTTTTCATGACAAGGGCATCGTTTCCCTGGGTATGGTCGGCATGGGTATGGGTGTTGGTGACCATGTCAATGGAAAGATCTTTTTCTGCGGCAAATCTTATCATATCATCCGAAGCCCCAGGGTCAATCGCGATAGCCGATTTTTGACTGTAAACAAGATAACCCAGATTGTCTGCGCCGTATTTAAACTGTTGAATATCCAAATATCCAGTCCTTTATGTTAAAACATGTCATCGTCATCTTCTTCAAAATCACCTTCATCCCGGTCAGAGCCTGCCCTTAAAGGCTCATCATCATACCCGTCAATTTCAGCGCTATCCAAAAAATCATCATCAAGCTGAGCATCAAGCCCGTGATCATCAAAAATTATATTGACGGCCTCTTTAAGATTACGTTCGAAACTTTCATCA
>JAKSBO010000211.1 GCA_022361095.1 Desulfobacterales bacterium
CCGTCACTTTTGACGATGTTATCATAAATGACGGTGTAACCTTGTATGATGATTTTTCCTCTTCGCCGCTGGATACAACAAAATGGGCATCCCTTGAAGAAGTCAGGGATATTTTAGATGGCAAGGTTCGGCTGAATACCCAGGCAAAAGATGCAAGGGCACAAAGCGACCTGAGATTTCCGGATAATGACATTGATTACCTTGAAGCAAAATTTATTGTTAAATCAGATAGTAAGATTTCATCCGGAGCCAGGGGGATAATCCGGATCGCCGGATACTATTACAACGAGACAGGGGTGTATAACGGCTATCAAAACGATGTTTGGGCCGATATCAGGATAACGCTTAGGGATGACCAGTCCCTTGATGCTTTGTGCCTTATGACAAGGGTCACCACTGTGGATGAATCCGTGTTTGACACTTTTTTTGAACAGTCTTTTACCACTCCGATCAGTTTTGACAGGGAGTATATTCTTTCCATTGAAAAATCAGGAAGCCAGATGATATTTCGCCTGGATGACGAGATTATAACCTACAACGTCACCACACCCATGCATGCCCCGTCCAGTGTTCACCGGCAGATAAGGAGCCGGGTATATGCGGATGAAGGTGAAACCGGATATATGAAGGCCACTGTTGATGATGTATTCATTTCCAAGACCCAGAGTGCAGAACAAAAAATTCAGACCGAAGTAGCTGAAATTTATGTGGCCACATTCGAAAGAGCACCGGATTACAGCGGGCTAATGTATTGGGTCGGCAATGTCCAAAGTGGGACATTTACCATTGAGCAAGTGGCGCAGTCATTTTTTGACCAACCGGAAACAAAGGCCAAATACGACGATAATACAACCAATACCGAATTTATTACAACTGTATATCAGAATATGCTGAATCGTGATCCTGATGCCGCAGGCCTGGACTATTGGGTGATGGCGCTGGATCAGGGTACAATCAGACGTGATCAGGCGATTATGGCAATTATAAATGGCGCAAAAGCCGTAACCGGCAGTGCTGTGGATGTTGCTATTCTTGCTAACAAAGCACAGGTCGGCAGCTATTTCGCTACATCTGCTGTGGGCGATTTTACTTCAAACAGCAATTTTATGACTTGGGCCCAGGCAGTCATGAACTTTCCAACAACAACGAGTACCGGCATCGATTTGGCAAGATCATATATTGAACAATTGAATGTGGACTAGATAAAATATCCTGATCAAAAACAGATAAGCTGAATAAGAAGGGCATCTTTATTAAACGGGATGCTCTTCTTCAATTTTTCTTCTCAGCGTTTTCCAAAAATAATAAACTATTTATGCTGTGAGTGTGAAATGGATGGTATTCAAGTGCCCGCCTGAAATCTTCTTCGGCTTTGGGCAGATTATCCAGATGAAAATAGGCTATCCCCCGATACCAGAATATAGGGACACCAAAAGGATCAATGGAATACACGGGGTGAACAGCGTTATCAATGTGGGTTATTACCTGGTGCCATGCCTTTTGATCTTTGGCATTTAGGGCCTTTTTAAGATGAATTTCCGAGTACAGCCTTAAGCCTGAAATAACACCGCAAAAAAGAGCGGACATGATCAAAATGGATATCAGAATTTTTGTGCATATCGGTCTGAAACGGGGTGGATAATACCTATGGTAAATGGAAACCAGAATTCCTGCCGTCGTCATGAATAAAAATGTGTGCAGGGGCCGTTCAGACGGATATGAAAACATACCGAAAATCATAAAGCCGCTGATGCCATAGATCATCGCCAGAACAAGGCTTATCTCAGTTTTGTTTTTTGATTTTTTAAGTATTTTCCAGGCATAAACGTATAAACAGATAAAAAAGCTAAAATAAATTATACTGCCCATCACACCAGTTTCCGCCGCTGTTTCTAAAAAAATGTTATGGGAACGCTGGGCATGGATCTCAATGATATCCCCGGAAAGGGTTTCAATCCTTTGGGGTTCGGTATATTGAGACCGTGCCAGGCGCCAGTGACCCGGCCCGACTCCCAGAGCAGGATAGTCGGTTATTATTTGAAGGGTATGATACCAGAGAGCCAGTCTGTGACGGACCGACTCTTTTTTTTCGGGGGAATAAAATCTGCCTCCTCCCCATACCACCAAAAGAAAAATAAAAGCCAGTAAAAAGCATGCCAGGCAGACATTTTTACGTTGCTGAAGACTCAGGTTGAATTGAGAGCGAGGGATCAACAAAATTACGGGAATAAGGCTCAGGATCGTTGCCGTAACGACGCTCCGAGCCCCGGATAGAAAAATAAGGCTCCAGAGTATGAGCAGGAGCAGGGCCGATGGCCACGACCATAATTTCCGGGATGAACCCAGGGTATGGATGACAAAGGGAGTGAACAAAAAAAGGACGGCGGCATAAAGGTTTTTGTTGATCATAATGCCGCTAAAAAAAAAGGAGCCATTTTGCCAACATATCCCCAATAAACCGAGTAAAGTCAACAGCATTGCGCCTACGGTTGCCCATCGGATGAAAACCGGCAGGCTTTGTGGGGACTCAATGAAAAATGCCGTGGTGATAATGAGCCAGGTGCCTGCCACAGAGATATGCAGGAATGTAAAAAGGCCTTCTCCAAAGTTTTCGGCTCCCAAAAGGGATATACATGCCACCAAACAGAATCCTGCACCGATTCCAAAAAGTGTGTGACAGACGAAGGAAGCCAAATCCTTTTGAATTCGATGGTTTCCAAAAAGCCGTATGGCACCTGAAATACAAAGACCGGACCATAGCACAAACCGCAGATGCAAAACAGGATCTAAAGCCTTGTCCGTGAAAGATAGGGGAAATATGATAAAAGAAAAAAAGCCGGGAAGAAACACGGTTGATTTGACTATCCTTGACCCGTTTTTTATAGAATCAATCAATAATTTGTTGTCCTGCTAGCCTGACCAAATTTAATGTTCCGCCCATTCATTATAGGAGGAACCGGCATGAACTCAGGCGTTTTTTTTCCTGGAGCGGGTCCAAGTTCAGGAGGAGAAAACAGTGGATAAAGAAAGATTTTTATCTTTTTATCTTTTTCATTCCATATGACAGCGTAATTAAGCTTTTTATCAAAAACGGCGGTTATCGCCCTCCCAAGGGGCAGGTTTTGGAAATTTGCCGTAATGGGGAAATCAATCCATTCAGGGTTTATATGGATCGCATATCCGGCTTGTTTTGATAATCGGGTCAGAATATTTCTCAAAGGCTCGTTTTCAGCCTTTAAGGTTATGACCCCTGATTCGGCAATCCCCCAAGGTAAGGTTGTCCAAAACAGGATGATTGTACTCCATAACAAGATTGAAAATCGAAGGAACATCTATAATAAAAACCTTCCTTTCAAAGAAGCAAATCTTTAAAAAATA
>JAKSBO010000535.1 GCA_022361095.1 Desulfobacterales bacterium
GGGGTATCCTTGCTCATTTGTCCCCCCTTTTGCCTTCTTTGAAACCGGTCATAAGATCTTCAAGGTCAGAGTCTGAAGTCGGAGTAGTGGGATACGGTTGCACTCCAGTCTCCATATCTTTTGAGACGATTTTCTCGACTTGTTTAAAACTAACCCGGTCTTCGTTGTAGAAGCGTTGGGCTTGGTTACGACTGATTCTGTCACTATCAGGGAGACCGAAATAGATCATTCGATTATCTTCCATGAAGAAGTCGATTTTTTGCCGTTCATCTTTATCGTTGATTTGTTCGTCCAAATTATATGGGCTGGAGGTTTTGTTATTTCTATTGCACCGGGGACAATAATCGGCTTCGACCTTCAAGGGCATGCCGCAATGGGAGCATTCCATGATTTTCTTTTCTGCGTGGTCCTGTTTGGTTGTGCAGAAGAAGAATCCTTTGGTCCGCGGATCGCTGCCGTTTTTCGGGGCCTTGAGATTAATTCGTCCGGGGCCCCGTTTCACAAAATGGGGGGTTTCGCTGTCAAAGCCCTCGTGGGGGCACAGCGGAAGGAGCTGGGCGTTGCATTTGGGGCATTGCCCCCCGCCGGTCTCCTTGCTGTAATAGATTTCGAACGCCCGTTCTACTTTGGCATCTCGGACTTCGTCAAAGACATCCTCAAATTTGATTTTGTAGGGTTCTCTATAGGTGTTGCTGTTTTGGTTCAGTTCAATACAGCCCGGGCAATTGAAATGAATTTCAATGGGCATGGCCCGGCGGACTTCGTTCATGGAAATTCGCTCTTGCTGGTGATCTTCCAGGCATTGGATGCAGAAAACGGATTCCCGGCGGTAAAGCTGGTTGTGACGGTCGCATTCCCACCAATAGGTCCGGGCCGGCTTCCCGCAACTGGGGCAGAGTTTGTTGGGGTTGTCCCCTTTCATTTCCGGCCTCAGGGAAAGGAGGTCTTCCTGGCATTCTGGATTGCCGCAACGGTTTTTAATGGGCTTGCCGCAGCCCGGGCAATAAAGTTCATTCCTGGTAACCTGGCTCAGGTCGTAATTGCAATTAGGGTTGCCGCAGGTGGGATAGGTTTTTACCTGTGATTCAACCACAATCTCCGGGAATCCAGTGAAGTCGAAGCTAGCGTGGAAATTTTTCCGGCCTGAGCCGTATCCCATGTATGCGGCATAGTATTGGCTGATATTTTTCAAATTGTAGCTGGGAATATTCAAATGGACATAGCGGAGACTAATCTGGGCCCTGGATCCATCATTGTTGGAGTGGGGGTAGGATATGAATTCCGTTTCCGCCCCGTTGAATGCATTTTTTACAATTCCCTTGAGTTGATTGTAGGTGGTGCCGTTGAGATCGCTGTCCGAGTCTGTGGTAAAGGACGGTGAGTGGATGATCACCATTTTTCGGGCATTTTTATTACTCTGGTTATTGGTGATGAAATAATCGTTTTTGGCCCGTGTCATTTCCCGCATCACGGCATCGACATCTATATAATTAAACAACTCGTTTAATTTTTGGCCCTTGGGTGAGTTCAGTACCCGGGAAATGCGGTCCAAGGAAACTTCCCAGAGGTCCTGTTCCATTTCTTTGGCCCCCTTGGCGCCTTTAGAAGTAGAGGGCTGCGTGGGGGACTCCTTGAGGATGCCTTTGCCTGCTTTTTGGAATTGGACCCAGCTTTTTTCAAAAAATGCCAGGGTGCCCAAGCTTCTATGGACCAGGCAGTCTGTCCGGGTTTCCCTGGCAATGAGTTGGCGGATCTGCTCCGGGATACTTCCAGTCACCTCTTCTGTATGGGTGAGTTGGGCCTGGAGTGTATGGGCTTCCTCCTGGACGGCAATATTGAGGCTATCTTTAATGTGTCTTTTGACCATGGTCGTAAAGAGGGACAGAGGGCGGGCCTGGTGTGCAAATTTGTAATAGGCCTGATCAATGCAATTCCATAGTCCACGGCACCATTGGATCAATGCTTTCTCCGGCGCATTATCGATATTCCATGGTGGAGATTTCAACAGGAGCTTCAGATCTTCCTTCAGTTCACTGAAGCGGGTGGACTGGCTGTTGAAGTATTCATCCATATTTGAGGTAATGGTGTCGGCCTGCTTTTCCCAGGTTTCCACAAGTCGATTTAACCCTTTTTTAATCCGGGTGGTTTCCGCTTGGCTGGACGAGATGGGGGCGCATTGATTGAGCAAGTCTTGAAGTTGGCCCATGGCCTTCCGGAGAGCCCCGTTGCCCAGTTCGTCATCCTGTTTGCCCTCGGGCAGGTTATCCGGAAAATTAATGGGCGGAATGGGGAGGTCTCCATGGGGAAGGTCCGGGGCTTTAAGGGTTTCCAATATGGTCTCAACCTGACTCCATAGGCTGTTAAAGTCCTCTTTCTTTTGGCTTAAGGTTTTTCCGAGTTCCTGAGCGGCAAATTCAATATAGGGCTTGCTGAAGTATTCTCTGCAATTCTTAATCGTGGTTTCCAAGAGTGTGGAAATTTGTTCAATATGTGCCAGGTCCGGTTGGGAATCCGTTGCGGGGCCGTAGGTGTCCATTGAAGATAAGTTCAGGGACTGCTTCAGCTTGAATTGTTTTCCGTAGGCGGGCAGGAGGTGGGTCTGGATATCCTTGAGAATCCAATATTTTTTTATGGATTCCATGGCCGGGAAATGTAGGTCCAAGCCGCCGATGGTGCTGAAGACACATTTTTCCGCAATGGCATCAGGTGCCTTGGACTGGTTGGCCATCATGCTTTCGTAGGAATTGGAGATGGATGAATTGGCCAGGCTTTGGAAGATGCTGTGGGCTGCGATTTCCGCAAGTTGAGATGGGTTCTCCGCCACCCGGTTGGGCCCGATGAGATCATCGAACAGGAACATCATGTCAAAGGGATTCCCGGTCAGGGTGGTCTGGTCGATGACCCTGTTGTTGGAGTACTGGGCGGCAAAATAGTGATCCGGGCTGGCCAGGGCGGTTAATTCTTTGAGACTGGCGTAGGTATTTGCCTGGGTCCTGCCGTGGACATCGTGCTTGGAATAGATGGCTGGCAGGATGAAGTAACCGATCTGTTTCAGGGGCGGGACGGTTTCCATGCTTCTGAGGGCATAGGCCACATCCAGGAAAATGCCTGCACCGGAACCTCCGGCTGTGGAGGAGATGATGTAGACGATAACATCTTTATTGGTCTCGTCCATTTGGGTGTGGGACGGGGCCGACATCAGGGTATTTAGTTGGGTCTCCAACTCTCTGTATATGCGGTCTGCATACTCGAAGAACCCCACACGCCCCAAGGGGCGCCACTGGGCAGCCCCGGCCCGGTGGTTGCCCATACGGATGAATTCATTGGCTTTGTCTGGATACCAGTTCTCGAAATAGGCCTGGTTGTTTTCATCCAAAAGATTTCCTATGCGCCGTTGGATATTGTCTGAATTTAAATACTGGTATTCGCTGGGAGAGAGGGATACGGTGTCACCGTTCACATTGCTGCGTGATTTGACGTAGACAGGGGCCGGGTCAAAATCCAGATTGTAGAGTTTAATCCCGGATGCAATATCGTCGAGACGGTAGCCAGCTTCGATGAGGTTCTTTTTCAGGGCGGTCAGGATGAGCTTCCCTGTGCCTCCCAATCCGATGACCAAGGTTTTATTGACAGATTTTGGAGTATTCATGGACGCCTCGAAATAAAATTAATTTAGGATTAGAAAACATGCAAACCACAGGATTGTCGTGAATACGGCAAAGGAAAAGAGGGTTTTCTTTTTAATTTGTTTTGTTTGGATATGGACGGGGTCGCTCGATGGTTTGTCAAATGATTTGACCAGTTGCCTATGGGTTGCCAGTGATACGATTCCCCCCAGTAATAGGGCGATAATGATTGAAGAAATTAAAGTCGTTAGAAAAGACCCGACACTGAAACCGATTGTACTTTTAATAAAATTTGTTATTGTCGCCAGCATATGTACACCTCCTGTGTGATTGCTATCTCAAAATGAAAAAACCGGCCACGCCAAGGACAAGCATGATCAGGACGGCGCCAATGAAGATGTTGGCGGCTGGATTTCCCTGCTCAAAGGACGCCTTGATTCTTTTGCTGTGGATTCCGGTATTATTGACCGTATGGGCGGTGAGCGTGTAGCGCCCGGGCTCTATATCTTTGGGAAGATCGATCTTCAGGTATTCCCTGGTGTTGGCCTGGATGATGGCAGAGAGTTCTTCCTGCCCCTGGAGGATGGGGACCCCGGTGTCTTCAGATTCCGGGGTGATTTCCCAGATCAGTGATGTAAGGGTCTGGGGTTCCTGGCCCAGATTGGCGATTTCAAGGCGAATCAGCGGATCGGGCTGAATGTCCATGGTGGATATGGTCAGGCACGGCGCGACTTTAAACGGGATGGTCTTGGTGTTGCCCTGGTCTCCCAAGGATGTGCTGGGAGTGATGTTTAAATGGTAATCTCCCGGTGTCAGGCGTTTTTCCAGGGAAAGTTGGACGTCGGAACAATTGTTGCCTCGGGGCAGGGGGCGGTTCATGGGAGTGTGTCCTCGCAGGTGGATTCCGTTACCGGTGATCTGCCATTGGATTTTTGCCAGGATAAGGTCGGTGGGGTTCCTGTTTTCTGCACTTAAGGGAAAGGTCAGCGTTGGCGATTCGCTGGAAAAACACTGGTTGTCGGACTGGGGAAAAATTTCAATGCTTGGGGCGATTGCCAGGGGGAAGTGCTTGGGCATTCCTTGCCCGTACTGGGTATAGGGTGTGATTTTACATTGATATTTCCGGGGCGGTAGGACTGCCTGGGAAAGTTGGATGGAAAAATTCTGATCCGGATTGATGGCCAGGGGGGGGGAAAAAAACTGGGTTTTGCTGAATGTCCTGCCCGTGTCCGATTCGGAAAAGGTCAGGCAGACCCGCTTGAGCGACAGGGGGGCACAGGAAAGATTAACCGCCCGGAATGTAAAATCATAGGTGCCTATGCTGGTTCGGACCGGCCCGGACAGGAATTCAAAGTCCGGATAAGGGGTGTTGGCCCGGCTGATGATCGACCGGATCTGATCCAGGGGAAAACCGCCCCGGGTAAAGGAATAAATCTGGGCACCAAGGTCCTGCTTAAAGGCGTGACTGACTTCGTATTCACTGTCGCTGATTTTTCTGGGAAGCCTGAAAAACATTAGCCTTGTCCGTTTGGATACCGTATTTTGACACCGTGGAGACAAGGTTTTAAGCTTTTGCCGTAATTGTTCGATATTGCCGGAATCGTGACCGCCGTCGGTCATGATGATGATAAGGATCTGCCTATGTTGGAGATAGGGGTCGGAAAGGGTGACGTTGAGATCGTCGATCAATGCGGCGAAATTCGTCTTTTTTCCGATTTCAGGATCAATGCAACGGCTCTTATGCCTGAATGCGGAAGCGATTTCCTCTTTTAGATACTTCTGTTCGGTTAGTGGATCGTAATTCAGAAACGGCTCTGTGAGCCGGGCGGTTTGCGAATAAAATCCTTTGAGTTCCAGACGGTCTCCTTGGCTGATGATGGCATCCGGAGTAACGAGAAGGGAAGACAGTAATTGATTAACCCCTTGGGTAAGAGAAATTTTTCGTTGGGGATTGTCGGGGGCCGGGTATGCTTTGACATCCATGGAACCGGAAACATCAATGTAAAGAAAAACGGCCTTTCGACAATCATCTCCTACAGATGGTGCGGAAAAGGATGGCGCAATGATACTAACGAGTAAAATGAGTAAAGTGTGCGCGATGATTTTGAAAGTCCGAAACATACCAGTGTCCCCTATTATGAATCGTTTCGACTTTTTCTAAATACCTGGAGAGTAAATGTCAATCCTTACTAATATCGATTTTTGATATAGAAAAATGATATGGTGGGCGAAACAGACGAATCGTCGGTGTGGAATAAAAGGTGACTAATAGTTTTGAATGACCTGGCGACTTAGCAATAGTGTAATTTGTTCTGCCCTGAA
>JAKSBO010000239.1 GCA_022361095.1 Desulfobacterales bacterium
CAGGTCTTTGCCGGTTTTTTCAATATATGAAACTTTCGGCGGCGGGGCCGGGGCCTTGTTTTTTGATTTATCAGCCAGATCCAGAAGGGGGGCGAACTCTTTTTTGACATTGGTTACAAGGCCGGATTGTTTTGCGGGGGTATCGCCTGCCTGACGTATTAAATAAGAGATAAAGGCGGCACCGGCCATGTCCATGTAATCAACGGATTCAAGATCTATCCGGATTTCCCCCTGGCCCGGCTTTTTTGCGGTGTTCACTGCGGTATCCCATAACCGGGCCACGCCCGGGGCATCCAGCCGTCCTGAAAAAAGCATTACCGTTGTCCGGCTTACGGTTTCAATATTCAGCTCCGGCAAAAGATCCCCTTTTCCGCTAAATTATTCTTTATGTCCCTTGGGAACATCATGTATTAAAATTTAAAGATTAAATCACACTTATATCGGTGAATCAAGATGTTATCACGCGGCTCACGGAACAATTCCAGGTAACGTGACGCTCGTTTTATGTCGATTTTAAACGGTTCAGGCCGGTTTGGATTTGACCGTGGGCGTTAGGTATTAAAAAAGACTGAATGGCGTGCGGTATCGGTGATGGCCACAACCGCAGGATGCTTGAGAACGCGTTCAACAGAGATGGCATAAAACCGTTCCTTAATATTGCTGCATCGGCCGATGATCGCCACTTGATACTGGGCTTTAACCTCCGATTCAATAATCGTGGGCCCCATGAAAACACCGTCCCCGGCCTGCCCGAACACCGTCAGCAGGGCATTGTCTTCAAATTCAGCGACCACCACCGGCCGAATGGACAAACGGTCAAACCACTGATCAAGGGCACCCCGGAGCCATGACATGGACATGGGCATTACCATGGGGGCGTTATCCAGGCAGTCCGGGAATTTACCAGTCAGGCGTTTCGCCAGTTTTTTCTCTGCAAAAAAAGTGATCCCGCATTCGCCTAAAAAATGATTGTAGGTTTTTCCGTTAAGGCCCGGCTTGGGCAATCCGTCGGAAATCACCAGATCAAGATTGTGCAGGGCAAGATCTGCCAGCAGGTCTTTCTCCTTGCCTTCGTGGCAGGCCAGGCGAACGGTTTTTTCCATACACAGGGCAGGTTCAATGAGCTTTCTTGCCATGAGCTTGGGCACGACATCCACGATACCCACTTTCAGTGAAAGCGGTCCGACCACCGGCCGGTTGTGAATCTGATCCATCAGTTCGCGCCCTAAAAGAAAAATTTTGTCGGCATATTGAAACACAAGCTGACCTAAATCCGTGGCTTCAAGTTTGCGTCCCTGCCGCTTGAACAGTTTCCCCCCGAAAGATTCCTCAAGTTTGGTCAGTTGCGCACTGATGGTCGACTGCGCCAGCCTGAGTCGGCTGCTTGCTGCGGTAATGCTCCCTTCGTTCATAACTATCCAGAAATAATAAAGATGATGATAATTAAGCCATTCCATGTATTGTTCACTTTTTTCGAATAATAAATCCTATATTATCTATTTGACCGAATTGATCCCGCTCTTTATGATTCAATTTGTTTTTTCGCGATTAAAATTTACATAGTGTCTGAACCAGAATTCACGGTTTTTGGCCGGGCACTAAATATGTGGACATCCTATCATAAAGCCGGCAAGGGGGTCCACGCTTTTGGCATGAATACCATGTCCTTAACACTCGATAACCCGGTTTTCAGGGAATTTGTTCAAATTCAAGGCGGAAACAATTTTTA
>JAKSBO010001103.1 GCA_022361095.1 Desulfobacterales bacterium
CAGGAGCTTTTGTCTAAATCCAGGAAACAACGTATCGTTAAACCCCGGCAAGTGGCAATGTTCCTGTCAAAAAGGTATACCGACCAGCCCATAAAGCAAATTGGGGCCAGCTTTAAACGCTACCATGCAACTGCCATATATTCCGTTAATGCGGTTGAAAAGGAAATAAAGCAGAAAGGTCAACGTTACGAGCAGGTCAAGTATCTGACCGGCAAGCTGGAATCCGGCCGGTATTAAACAAATTATCAGTTTGGTTTTACGGCGTAATCATTGAAAATCAAAAGTTTTTCTAAAATATCAATTTTGGGGTGGCGGGACTGCATAATGCAGCATTTTATGGATATTGCACAATAATCAAAACAGAGTCGGCAGTTTTTATCAAATTCTCCAAAACATTCCGGAACGTCCATTGAGTCTTCCTTGATATTCTCTTCATCCATTAACCGGTCCAATCGTATTTCCATATGAAATTCCAAAGCAAGTGATTTTTAAGTTCAATATGTTAAGATATACTTCTCTTTTTTTCAACCCGGGGCTTGTAAAAATTGAATGCAGGTCTTTATTTTTTTTATAAGAAAGTCTGGGTAAGTTACTCAGATCTTTCACGCTTTGTTGTGGGCTGTACCTGGCAACTGATATGTCAGGTCAGTCCGTGGCTGTTATATGAAATCGTCAATAAGTTTATGAATTTCTTGTGTTTTTTGGGGCTATGCCTGGAAGTTGATATTCCGGGCCGGCCTTTTCCTGTTATACCATAGCTTCTAGCTTTTCCACCAGGGGGGCAAGACTGGATTTTTCACGTGCCGAAATCAAGGTGCCCTGGTTTAACAGCCAGGGGGAGTCAAAATTGTCCAAATCAGCCCTGTCCATTTTATTGAATACATACAGTGTGGGAATTTTATTCAGATTTAAAGATTTGAGCAACTGATCCACGGTCTCTTTTTGCTGCATATACCTGGGGTTTGAAATGTCAATGACATGAAGAATAACATCTGCCTGCTCAAGTTCTTCCAACGTGGCGTGGAATGCTTCCAACAGCTCCTTGGGCAGATTTTGAATAAAGCCCACGGTATCGGTGATGATCACTTCCTTATCCCGGGGAAACCTTAACCGCCGTGAAGAGGGGTCCAGGGTGGCAAACAGCCGGTTTGCGGCAATAATACTGCTCTGGGTCAGGGTATTGAGCAGCGTTGACTTGCCGGCATTGGTATACCCCACAATGGAGATGACCGGCAGATTTCTTCTTTTTCGCCGGGCTTTCTGCTGGGTCCGTTGTTTACGAATTTTTTTGATCTCTTTTTTGAGCCGGTTGATGCGCTCCCTTGCACGGCGGCGGTTTACCTCCAGTTTGGTTTCACCGGGGCCTCTGCCGCCAATGCCCCCTGTCAGCCTGGACATGGCCGTGTTTTTCGTAATCAGGCGGGGCAACATGTATTCAAGCTGGGCCAGCTCCACCTGGTATTTACCTTCACTGGATTTGGCTTGTTTTGCAAAAATATCCAGTATGAGCTGGGTGCGGTCAATGACCTTCATCTCCACAAAATCAGTGATGGATCGTATCTGGGAGGGGCTCAGCTCCCGGTCAAAGACAAGCATAGTGGCATAGTTCTGGATGGCCTTGATAATCAGTTCTGCCAGTTTGCCTTTGCCCACCACAAATTTGGGATCGATTTTTTTTCTTTGCTGGATGGCTGTGCCCACCACATTGATCCGGCTTGTTTTACATAATTCGTCAAGTTCATCCAGTGAGATCTGTGCTGCACTGAACCCTTGTGTTGCCGCATTGATTAAAAACGCATTTTCCTGTCCGGTTTCCGGGCTGTACCGGCGGTTATGCCTGGAGAGTTCAGATTCCAGTTCAAGGATCTGGGCCTGGCAGTCAATGTCGAGATGGTCAAGGGATGAGGCGGGAAGTACGCTGTAAGGGTCTGCTTCAGGGTCGGGAAGAATATGTGCAGAGTATACAGGGCCGGGAGAACCATCGGTGTTCAGGCAGATGGCCGTAATATAATCCAGGCGCAAAAGGGCAAGGTCGGTCAAATCATCCCGTGTCAAGGTTTCGTTGGACAGATGTGTATGGATGCAGCGCAGTCCTTTCAGCCGGCCCGGGCCCGGCTGAAAATCCGGTGTTACCGGAATAACAATACGGTGGGGTTCTCCTGCGATAACACAAATGACTTTCCCGTTGCGGTCCAGAAGAATGCCGACCTGGCGGCGGATATCCCGGCTGATGGCAACAATCTCAACGGCGGCCTGCCGGGATAAAAGATATTCCGGCGGTGATTTGATGGTGTAAAGGTTTTCAATCCGGTTTATCTGGGCTTTGCTCAGACCGTCAAGGGTGCCGTATACAATGCGTTTCATTTAAATCCCTGGTAGGCTTCGGGTGCCAGTTCTTCAAACCGGGTGTACTGGCCGTTAAATACCATATGTGCGGTACCAATGCTGCCGTTACGATTTTTAGCAACAATAATCTCTGCGGTTCCTTTTTTAGGATTGTCCGGCTCTTTATTGTAAACCTCGTCCCGGTAAATAAAAGAGATAATATCCGCATCCTGTTCAATGGCGCCTGATTCGCGTAAATCAGACATCATGGGGCGTTTGTCCGAGCGCTGTTCCAGGGCGCGGTTGAGCTGGGATAATGCAAGAACCGGAACCTTAAGTTCTTTGGCAAGGGATTTCAGCGACCTTGAAATGTCGGCAATCTCGAGATCCCGCCGGTCCGAGTGGATAGATGCTTTCATCAGCTGCAGGTAGTCAATGACCACCAATCCAATATCCTTATTTATCTGGAACAGCTTCCTGGTTTTGGCCCGAAGGTCCATAACCGATATGGACGGGGTATCATCTATGAAAATGGGCATTTCATTGAGGACGCCTGCCGCATCCGTAAAATTCTGCCAGTCTTCGGGGCTGAATACCCCGCTGCGCAACCGGTTGGCATCCACCCGTGCTTCGGATGTTAACAAGCGCATGGATAACTGTTCTTTGGACATTTCAAGGGAAAATACCGCCACGGGTTTGCAATAGTGAAATGCGACATTCCTGGCAATGTTCAGGGCAAAAGCGGTTTTGCCCATGGAAGGCCGGGCCGCAAGGATAATAAGATCCGAAGACTGCAGCCCGGATGTGATCCTGTCAAGCCTTGCGTATCCTGTTGAAAGCCCTGCAAGTCCGCCTTCCTTGCCCTGCAGTTCCTCCAGTTGATCAATGTTCAGGTTGATAAGTTCCGACAGGGGCTTAAAGGAGCTGCCGGACTGACGATCGGCAATTTTCAGGACGGCTGCCTGGGATTCGTCAAGGATCTCTTTAAAATCACCTTTGTCTTCAAGACAGCGTTCAATGGTCGCTGAGGAGGCATTGATAAGCTGCCGCAAGGTTGATTTTTCGCGGACGATCCTGGCATAATGCACGGCATTGACCGCCACGGGTGCCGCATCGGAAATGGCCGCAAGAAAGGCAGGCCCCCCAACCCCTTCCAGTTCGTCTGTTTCATTGAGTTGGTTGGCAACGGTTACAAGATCCGCAGGCTCCTCTTTTCTGGAAAGCTCTATGATGGCCCTGAAAATTTTTTTATGGGCCCCTTTATAAAAATCATCAGGTCTGAGGATTTCAACAATGTCGAGCAAGCTGTCATTATTGATAAAAATGGCAGACAGAAGCGACGCCTCGGCATCTGTATCGTGGGGCGGGGTGCGGTTAAGCAGATGATCGGATTTAACGGATTCTTTTTTTGCCATCAATGTCCTTTAAAAGATGCCTGCAGGCTTTGTCGTCCAAACGCCTGCAGGCATATGTCGGAACTAGTTTTCCTGTTTTTCCTCTGGGACAACCGTCACGGTGATTTCCGGTTCAACATCCTTATATAAACGGATGGGCACTTTGTATTCACCGGTCTCTTTGATCGGTTCTGCAAGTAGAATGGCGCGGCGTTCAACATTGACATTCTGGGTATCCAGAGCATCTTTGATGTCATGGGAGGTTACGGAGCCGTAAAGATAAATTTCTTCGCGGACCTTGGCCTTGATTGTGATCGCGACTTCTTTGACTTTTGCGGCCATCTCTTCGGCAATTTTTCTCTCTTTGGCAATCTGAAGCTCAAGTTTTGCCCGGGCCTGTTCCATGACCTTGCGGTTGGCAGGGGTGGCAAGAACCGCTTTGCCCTGGGGCAGCAGATAATTGCGTCCATAGCCTTCGGCCACCTTGCATTCGGTACCGGCGATACCCAACGTGTCGATGGTTTCCTTTAATATTACTTTCATTGTAAACCTCCAATCCGGCCGCAGTGTTGCGGTCCGGCATATATTTTATTTTCGTGATGCAGTCAGTTTCCTGAAATCAATCCAGTTGTCAAAAAAACCAAGGCCAATGACAAGGATTAAAACGTACACCTGTACGGCAATGAGAAAATAGCACAATCCTTTTAATGCCATGGGCGTGTTTTTCTGCTGAAAGAAAAAGGAGACAACTGCAATGCCTTGAAAAAAATAAACAAGCATTAAAACAATAAGGCAGTTGATGCCAAAGATTTTCACTGGACCTGAAAGGATCATTGAAGCCGTTGCACATCCGATAAAGACCCAGACCAGCATGTCCGGCGCCTTATACCGGTTTAAGTGTTCAATGCTTTTGATTGTAATGCCTTTGACCTGCAAAAGCTTTTTGATAATCAAAATGTTCAACCACAGGGTTGTTACAAAAGAAACGATGAACATGGCCGGCATGACAATCATCAGGGATGCGATCAGCCTTTGGGTCATGTCCTGGTCCATTCCGATTTCAGGAGACAGCTGCTTGGCAATACTTAAGGACTGATTCATGTAATCGGTCATGATGGTGGAAACGCTCCGCCCCTGACCGATGGTGTAGATCATAAATACCGCAAAAACAGCGCCGACCCCTAACAGCGCGGTCAGACCCATGGTTTTTTGGATACTCATATGCCGCTCAAGGCATTCGCCTAACACCATACCGGTTACCAGAAGCAGTCCAAAGTAAAATGTGTCAAAAGCAGGCCCTTTGGCATTGGCAATAAGCACGAGTATGAAAAAACTTGTTCCTGCAATCAAAGCCCCGCTGTGTCTGCCAAGCTTAAGGCGGTAGAAAAGCACCGGCAAAGGCAGAAACAAAAGAACAAATACACCAAGCAGGGGAAATGCAAACACCACACCATAAATTACCAGGCAGAAAATAATGCCTGTAAATGTCTCCTTGATGAAAACCGGGTGTGTGATGGATAACGGCATATCCCAGAAACCTGTGAAAATCCTGTCTGTCTTAATTTAAGGGGCGACCCACAAAGGGCAGAAGTGCAATCTGCCGGGCCTGCTTGATGGCCAATGTCAGCTTGCGCTGATGTTTGGCGCAGGTCCCTGTGATGCGCCGGGGAATGATCTTGCCCCGTTCGGTAATGAACTGCTTGAGTGCTTTGGGGTTTTTGTAATCAATTTCCATGGAGCTGTCCACGCAGAACCTGCAAATTTTACGGCGCTGATAGAATCTGTTTTTTCCGCCGCCTCTATGACCTTTATACATACTTGATCTCCTTTGTGCTTGATTTATTCCTTGGATTCTTCGGCAGGTTCAGATGTCTCTTCAGATTCGGTCTCTTGGGTCTCATCCTGATCATCTGCGTTTTCTTCAGCCGCATCATTGTCTTCTTTTACCTCCCCTTGCTCAGCATCTTCCGCCGTTTCCTGGGGCGCAGCTTCTTTTGCCAACCGGGCTGCCTCTTCGGCTTCCTGCTTAAGA
>JAKSBO010000732.1 GCA_022361095.1 Desulfobacterales bacterium
ACGCCGAAGTTGGGCAAATTCCCTAAAAACAGGATCATCGAGTGATATCCATGTGCATGGAAACGGCATAGTGATACCGGGTTGAGCCATATGCATTGACAAAATTGTTGTTTGGGCTTGAAATAACAGACTGAAATGCTATTAAAAGATATTGTGAGATGACATCTTCTTCCAGGAGCCAAGAAATGAAAAAAAAATCCCCTTCCGATTCCAAACGTTACAATTCCGAAACCCACCCAAACCAGAAAAAAAATGAACCCGGGGCGTCTGCCACTGGACAGGGCGCCTCATTGCTGAAGAAAAATGAATTTACCATGATTCTTATCGCAGCGCTTGGGGTGACTGCTTTGGTTTTTTTCTTTTTTTTCAGGGGATCATCCACACAAGACCGTCTTGAATCGGGGGTTGTTTCAGCCAAAGGGGAAGATCCGGCCGTTCCCGGTATTGAGGAGCGGATTTCCGCCATTGAGATCTCTTTGGCAAAGATCGCCTCCGCTTCGGGCCAAAATGAAAACCAGGGGGCAATGCGGACCGTATCAGATCTTGGGGAACGGATAACACGCGTTGAAACGGCAGTGAACTTAAAGCTTGATACCTTGATTGAGCGTTTGGACAAACTTGAAAGCCGATTAACCAAACCGGCAGTTGCTTCCCCAACGCCCGCCCGTAGATCAAAGCTTGCGGCAAAGAAGCCTGCTGTTTCGGCAAAGCCCCCTGTGCCTGAAAAAAAGGTCCAGGTCGTAAAGAAAAAAGCTAAGACATCGAAACCCAAAAAGGCCAGCCAGTTTCATACGGTCCAGAAAGGTGAAACCCTGTGGTCGATTTCCCAGAAATATAAAACCAATGTGGCTGCAATCCGCAAGCTGAATAATTTGACTCCTGAAGATAAGATATATCCGGGAACCAATTTATTGGTTAAATAGCAACTTGTAGGGACCCTGTGTTTGGGCGCAAAGTTGCCCGGATGCAAATTTTTCCAAAACACAGAAGGTGGTGGCTTTTCGTTCAAACACTAAATAGATTTTGCCGCCCGGATAAACGCTTTAACCTTTGAAATATCCTTGATTCCCTTTGCTTTTTCCACACCCGAAGATACGTCTACGGCATGGGGGGATATCCTTGCAACGGCATCCGCCACATTTTCACAGGTCAGCCCGCCGGCCAGCATCAACCGCACTCTCTTTGCCATGTCAAGGGCCTGGTCGTAATCCCAGGTTTCTGCATTTCCCCCGGGAAGGATCCCTTTGCCGTATTCGGCCAGGCAAAAATCGGCGGCCGCGTAATTTTCCGTGTCACCTAGCCTGGGAGGCCTTGCGGCAAAAAACGCTTTGGTCACCACAAGGTTCCGGGCTGATAAGCGTTCTGCAAGTTCAGGGGGTTCTGATCCGTGAAGCTGTACGATTTCAAGGCCGCAGTCAGAAACGGTCTGCATGATCGTGTCAAAGGTGTCGTTGACAAACACCCCGCAGGCCGGAACCTCTTTGGGAAGGGCCCGGGAAATCTCCCGGGCCCGGGCTGTGCTTACATTCCGGGGACTTTTTTCAAAAAAAACAAGTCCGATGATATCAGCCCCGGCATTCACGCAGTCAAGGGCATTGTCCACAAGGGTCAGGCCGCATATCTTGACCAGCACCTTGTGCCTTGGGCCGGGTATCTGCCATTTCTGTGCAAGGGGCTTTGTCATGGCTGGGAATCACTCTCTTCTTTGATGCCGATAAGGGTTTTGATGAATTGGGCCGGATCATCTGACCGGACAATACTCTCTCCCACAAGGAAATTGAAAATACGGTTTTCAATGCCGGCTTCAATGCCGGATCGGCCGGAAATGCCCGAGGCCTCCACAGGGATGATTTCATCCGGGAAGATTTTAGCCACGCGTTTAGCCACACTGGTGTCCACCTCAAGGGTGGCAAGATTCCTGTTGTTTATGCCCACCACCCGGGCCTGGGCCTTATACGCCTGCTCGAATTCAAACTCTGAATTGATCTCCACCAGGGGCTCCATGCCAAGCTCCCGGGTAAGCACGGTCAGTTCTGCCTGCTGGGTTGGGTCAAGCAGGGTGGTGATCAAAAGCACCGCAGATGCCCCTGCCTTTTTGGCTTCATAAATCTGGTATTCGCTAAAGATAAAATCCTTTCGCAGTACGGGCAGATCCGTGTTTTGACACACCAACTCAAGATCGGACAAGGTGCCTTTAAAGTATTTTGATTCGGTCAGCACCGATATGGCCCTTGCCCCGCCCTGGGTGTAGGCTTTGGCATATGCGGGCACATCAAGGTCGGTTCTGATGTCCCCCTTGGACGGCGATGCCTTTTTAACCTCGGCAATGACGCCCACCGCTTCACTGGTTGAGGCTGCCACGGCATCCGCAAAAGAGGCCGGGACCGGTGTATGTTCGGCATCATGGCGAATGGCGGTTAGGGGCGCTTTGCTTTTGGCCTGGTTTATCTCTTCTTTTTTGACATCAACAACAGCGTTGAGAAATCCTTTCATTTATCATCCCTTTTTTTTCGTTTAGGCGTTTTCCCTGGTATAATCGGCCAATAGCTCAAGTTTTTCCATGGCCGCCCCTGTCTCAATGGACCTTAACGCCAGTTCAATGCCTTTTTCAATGGTGGGGGCGGCATCTGCAGCCACGAGGCCTGCCCCGGCATTAAGCAGGACAATATCTTGTTTCGGGCCTTTTTCCCCGGACAGAACGGCACGGGTGACGGCGGCATTGTGTTTTGCATCACCGCCCAAAAGATCCTCGGCATCCGCGTACTCGTCAAAATAGGTCAACGGATCCACATCATAGGTTTTGATCATGCCGTCATTAAGTTCGGTCACCCGGGTCAGGTCTGTGGTGGTCATCTCATCCATGCCGTCATGGCCGTGGACCACAAAAGCCTTTTCCACGCCCAGCAGATCCAATGCCTTGCCGAACATCTCGGTTAATTCCGGTGCATATACCCCGAGAATTTGGCATGAGGCGGCAGCCGGATTGGTCAAAGGCCCCAGCATATTGAAAATACTTCTGATCCTGCACTCGGTGCGTGCTTTCATGGCGTACTTCATGGAGCCGTGGTACAGGGGCGCAAACATGAACCCAATGCCGATTTCATTGATGGCCTCTTCCACAATTTCAGGATCCACACTTAAATTGACCCCAAGTTCTTCAAGTACATCCGCAGAGCCGCATTTACTGGTAACGGACCGGTTGCCGTGTTTTGCCACGGTGACGCCGGCACCGGCAATGACAAAGGCCGTGGTCGTGGAAATATTAAAGGAGCCCGAGGCGTCACCGCCTGTGCCGCAGGTGTCGATGACCTTTTTGGCAAGGGTTTGAACGCGAACCGCCTTGGTGCGCATGGCCCGGGCGGCCCCTGCCAGTTCTTCAAATGTCTCCCCCTTTGTGGCCAGGGCCGCCATGAATGCGCCGACCTGGGCCTCACCGGCCTGTCCTGAAAAGATGATGTCCAGCATGCCCGCCATCTGGTCCTGGCTGAGATCCTGTTGTTTTATGATGGTATTCAGGTAATCTGTAAAATCCATATCATGCTCCTTTGATGAAGTTTCTGATCAGCCGTTTACCCACAGTGGTCATGAACGATTCCGGATGGAACTGAACCCCCTGGGTGGGGTGTTCTTTGTGCCGCAGCCCCATGATTTCCCCGTCTTCGGTCCTGGCCGTCACCATAAGGCAGCCGGGCAGG
>JAKSBO010000277.1 GCA_022361095.1 Desulfobacterales bacterium
GAAAAATAAGTCTGTTTGAAAACATGTCAAGATATAAAAGGGAGGTAAAAAAAAGAAAACCCGGCTGAACAAATAGGACGGATAATTGCGTGACCGGGATCGATCCAAGACACAGAAGGGATCACTTATCGCTGCTTCCTTCCGGACCTGACGAGGTTCATGGCCTTCTGTTACGAGGCGACCGATCAGAATTATCCGCCCGACTTGATCAGCCGGGAAGAAGTTTCACTATATACGAGGTTTTCAATTTAAATTCAAGGAGAAAATAAAAGTGTTTTTTTACGGCACCATCAATTTTTGGATTTGAACAAACACAGGTTTTAAGCTAATATATGAATTTAATTCAACCCGTCATTGTAATAAGGAGAAAAAAATGAGTGAAATAGTCACGAGTGCGGACCAGACTACGGTTAAACCCGGTGAAGATGTGGTTGCGTCCATGGCTGAAGCATTTAAAGATGAATTGCTTTCCGCAGTCGAGTCCTCCCAGGGAACCTTGGTTATTGATCTTGATGGCGTGAGCATGGTGGATTCGGTGGGTATCGGGGTTATTATTGCCGTCTACAATTCCCTGAGCCAGTCCAATCGTCAGTTAAAGGTCATCAATGTTGCAGATGATATTTACGGCCTGTTTTCAACCATGAGGCTGAATCGGCGTTTTACCGTGGAAGAAGCTTAGTCGTATTAAATCAGTTCTTCAATTCTGCCCAAACGTTAGGATAGCGAAATGCGTTTATTTCTGATCTCTTTTCTGGTTTTAATCATGGCAGGATTGTCGTCCTGTAAAAGTGAGGACGACAATTATTCCGGCGTCGGTAAACTCATTGCCGAGAGAAATAAGATGCGCCACCAACTGGCCGACGAAACAGGAAATAACAAACGTACAACAGGGCCATCAAATCAAGATACGAATTCTGTTCCCCAAAGAGAGGCGGGAAACGTTCCGCCCAAAGGAAAGTTATCAGCGAGCGTATTGGATGAAAAGAGAATCGTTATCGTTGAGGCCTCTTCCGGAAAACCCCTTGGTCAAGGGGTTGCCTATTTAAACCGAAAAGGTGAAATTGTAAAAATTAAATTAGCCAATTAGTTGGGGCTGCAGGGCCTGCAAATTTTTTTAAAAGGTCTTCTGTCCCGGCGTTTGCTATATTCAATATCCCAGCCACGGGTTTATCCGGTCTTTCAGTACCCGGGATCTGCCCGCAACGAAAGTTAAAAATTTTGTCTGTTACACAGCCTTTCTTATAAAAAATATCTTGTTTTGAACATGAATGTCTGACATCTAATAGGCCATATTTTAACCGCCTTAATGATTAAATGATTAGGAGTGCGCTTATGCTGTCAGATCTTTTCAGTCCCATCCGGATTCAACACATGGAAGTGAAGAACCGGCTGCTTATGTCGGCCATGAGTATTAATTTCGGTGTGGATGAGAATTGCCATGTCACGGAACAGCTTACCGAATACTTTGCGGCCCGGGCCAAAGGCGGTGTCGGCATGATGCTTGTGGGCGGCGGCGGGATTCATCCCGGCGGCCAGGAGCTGCCTGATCTTCCCCAGATGTATGAGGACTCATGTATACCGGCGTTGAAAAGAATGGTGAACCGGATTAAAGAGTATGATGTCTGTTTCGGCGTTCAGTTGATGCATGGCGGCCGCCAGTCCTATCTGGAACAAAAAGTGGCGCCGTCGGCGATTCCAGCGCCTGCAGTGGTTAAGGGGCAAGTGCGTGCCTTGGAAATAGAGGAGATAAAAAACCTGGCGGACTGTTTTGGGCAGGCGGCCCGGCGCTGCCGGGAGGCGGGGTTTGATTTTATTGAACTGCACGGGGCCCACGGCTACCTGATCAACCAGTTCCTGTCACCCAACGCCAATATCCGGACAGATGCGTACGGCGGCAGTTTTGAGAATCGTACCCGGTTTTTGTTTGAGGCGATTGACGCGGTAAAGAAAACCGCCGGCCCGGACTATCCCGTGGGGATCCGTATCAATGGCAACGACTATATTGAAAACGGATGGGAACTTAAAGATACCCTGCGCATTGCCCCGCTTCTGGCGCAGGCCGGGGCGGCATATATCCATGTGTCCGGTGGTGTTTACGGATCCACGGAGTTGACCATTCCATCCATGTATACGCCCCAGGGGTGTTTTATTCATATGTCCGAGGCGGTCAGGCAGGTGGTTGATGTCCCCGTTATCACTGTTGGCCGGATCAAGGATCCTGACATGGCCAATGCGGCCATCAGGGACGGCAAAGCAGATATGGTGGCCCTGGGACGTTCCATTATCGCAGATCCGGAATATCCGAATAAAGCCAAATCCGGAAATACCTCCCTTATAAGGCCCTGTGTGGGCTGCTGCCTGGGCTGTATTCATGCCGTACTGGCCAAAGAGCCCGGTTCCTGTGTGGTTAATCCTGATGTCGGCCGGGAGTTTAAGCTGGCCAGCGAAAAAGCCCCGGAAAGGGTTCAGAAAATCCTTGTGGCCGGGGCCGGACCTTCGGGGCTCGCTGCGGCCAGGATGTTTGCCCAAAGAGGGCATCAGGTGAAAATAGTAGACAAGGAGTCGGGTCAGGGCGGGCTTTTGGCGCTGGCTGCCACTGCGCCCGGCAGGGGGGAACTGGGTGATATTTTACGCTTTTTCAGGAACGAGCTTGAGCGTCTTGGTGTGGCCGTGGATTACAATACCCCGCTCTCTTCTGGCGTTCTGGACGCCTTTGATCCGGATCATGTGATTCTGGCCACAGGCTCCATGCCGGATATGCCTGTGATCAAAGGATTGTTCAAAAGCAAAATGAAACTTGTCACCAGTGTGGATGTATTCACCGGTGCCCAGGCTGCCGGTGACAGGGTTATTGTGCTCGGCGGCGGGTTCACGGGGTTGATCACGGCCCATAAACTGGGAGATATGGGAAAAGAGGTGGTGGTCCTGAACCGCAGAAAGAGTTTTGCCGAAGAGATGTCCTCCAATGACAGGTATTATCTGCGGGAGCGCCTGACGGCCTGCGGTGTCATTCTATATAAAATGGTGGCGGTGAAGTCCTTTACAGATGATGGCGTAATTTTTACATCAAAGGGAGAACCTTTAACCCTTGAGGGGTTTGATACGGTTGTCATTTCGGAAAAACACCAGCCCGTCAGGGATGCGAAGCATTTGGAAAAACAGAGCCGGGCAAAATTTCATATGATCGGAGATGCCAAAACCCCCAGGCATCTGATGTTCTGTGTTGCCGAGGCCGAAGAGGCCGGCCGGTCCATCTAATGCCCGGCCGACAACCGTATTTTTTATTCCCAGGATAGGGTGAAGATGGTAAATTGCACCACACTGATATCTCACAC
>JAKSBO010000065.1 GCA_022361095.1 Desulfobacterales bacterium
CTCGCTCGGGTCACGGGTCTCCAGAATGGAAGCGCCGGCCGCGCGGGCAGCTTCGACCACCGCAGGCTCGACAAGATAACCGTCCGGGCAGGCAAGCCGGCCCATTGTTCCGGACGGTTCTTGCAAAACAGGCATTGATAGGGGCATCCGAATGAAGATTGGTATGGGAAAATCCGGGCACCGGGACCGTCATCTTTGATGGTCCCGGTTTTGCGTGCTTTGTCCAGCCAGTCACCGTATAGGCCCGCCATTTGAATCGGGAAGCAGGGGACCCCCGACGCCCCGGCCGGCAGGTATCTGATGACCACCTTGCGGATAAACCGGCAGGCCTGCTTCAACTGCTCCTGATGAAATCCAAGGTAGTGTGTGGTCGAGTCGTACAGGTCCAGCAGGGTGATTGAAATTCCCCGCCTGCCCAATGATTCGATCAGGTCAAAAAGGTCTTGGTTGTACAAGCCCTGGGCCCGGTGAAATGAGGTATAGATGATCATCGCTGTGTCTGGACCGTGGCCATCAATGGTGTGGATAAGTTTTTCATTGGCTGCCCCGAACCGGATTCTCCCCTCTTTTTTCACGATGTCTCCCTCTGCAAATGCATCCACAAATTTTAGATTTTCCATCCCGGGGGAGAGCTGTTTGTATGCACATGCGGCCGCATAAAAATTGAACGCCGGGTTATCAATGTAGTGTGACGGCAACTCAACGGCCGGATTGATCAATACGGTTTTTTTTCCCCATTCGTTCATACGGCTTTCCGGATCTGTTTGGGATTCAGGATTGCATCCATAATCCTTTTGCGGTCCATGAATACCGGGAAAAGATTGTCAAACGGGAAATACGCGTTCCCGCCGTACAACCCGGCGCAGAGCGGATTCAGCTCGCAGTCCCGGCATGGCGGACCTTTTTCATAAAAAAAATTATCCTGGCTGTAATCTCCCCGTTTATCCAAGAAGGATATGGCCCTGTTTTCATTCTTAACTATTTTCCGTGTCTCCGTGCTGAATTCGGCAAATTCGGCCATGTAACACAGCGGGACGCGTTCAATGCGGAAGGTTCTGTTGTTTTGCTTAAGAAAACGTGCTGCCTTGCACAGGGAAACTTCGAAATCCTGGAGCTGGGCGATCACGTGCCTGTTTTGTTCCACCCGGTTCATAAACGGGTCCAGGTTGTTCCAGACAAAGTGCCTGATAAAGGGGAAATTGCGGATCAGCCATTTCACCGTAAGATTCAGGTGGTCTGCATTATAGCTGTTGATCACCGTATTGATGGTTACGAAAATACCTGCACGGCCGCAGTTTTCCAATGCATTTGTCAAATTGCCAAGGGACCCGGGATTCCCGGTAAGCCGGGACTGCACATCATCCTTGACGGAGTGCAGGGAGAGATGGATGTGATCCAGGCCGGCCTTGGCAAGGGTATTGAGATACCCCTTGTCCGCCAGGTTCTGTCCGTTGGATATGATCCTTGCCGGCATGCTGTTCTGGCGGCAATGGGCGATCAATTCCGGCAGTCCGTCATACACGGTGGGTTCTCCGCCCGTGAGTATAACCCCGTCATGGTCCAGCGCCCGGAATTTTAAAATGGTGTTTTTGGCATCTGCCAGGGACCGGACTTCATTGTTATCCGGGTTGGAACAGAAAATACACTGTTGGTTACACTTCCTGGTAATTTGCAGGTAGGCGATACCAGCCATATAATGTTATCCTTTCACGATTTGGGGGCGCAGGTGCTCCTTAAGCGTTCAAAACCAAAAATCCGAATGAAGTTGATATGCATTCCCCGGCAGTTCTTTTCATGGATGCATGCCGGACATCTGCCGCCTTTGATGAAATAGTCCCGATGAATATACTCTTTCACAAGCCCCCCAAGATCCATCCGCCCCTTGTCCAGGTATAACTCCGGGCTGATCGCGTTCCTTGACCGGAAGAACCCGCCATTGGCCAGGCAGGGCGCGCACTCCTGTACCGGAATGGATTGAAACAGGCAAAGGAATTCCAAAATCCCCTCATACGCTTCCCGCGCCGTTGAAAGCTTTTCGAAAACCGGGAACCGGAAGCTGATTGTGGCGGCAAACCGTTGAACCAAATCATAATGGGCCATGATCATCTGCCGGGTATCGCGGTTTAAAAGAAAAACGGTTTTAATACCGCTTTGGATGATGTCGGAAACGTTTTGTAATGAACCGGTAATTTCAACGGCGCAACGGTCGTCATTAAAGATTTTCGTCAACTCCAGCCCGGACGGCTTCCAGTCGGTCATGGTGAAAAGAATCCGTTGAAACCTTGATATCTTCTTTTTTTGCATAAGGTATTTGTCCAGGTTTTCCCGGCTTAAAACCGTTTCCAGGCTTGATGGAGACGCGTCTGCCAGGTAGGCTAACAGCGTTTCTGTTATTCGGGGGGTGCATATCGTATCGATTCCGGCGGCATTGTTCCGTTTTTTTTCATACCACAGGTATTTGTCGCATAAAGGGCGCATAAAGCATGTGTCACACCGCTCCGATCTGCAGTGCAGTTTTCCGGTCTTCCGGTATCCTTCAAACAGATCTGCCCGGCCGTTGACCTCATCGTATAATTTATGCGGGTCCTGGATTAATGCCTCGTGCCCTTCCAGCATCCCGGGGGGAAACCGGTTGGTCCATATATAGAACCCCGGTTTTTTTGAATACCTGAATGCTTTTTTTAAATACGGCGCCGCTTTTTGCCGGTCGAAAAACAATTTTTCCCTGTTTTTGAACGCAGCACCGAACGGGATCACATGAAGCAGGTCAAATTCGAAAATATTAAGCCTGGAAAAAAGCCGGATGATCTGATCAACATGCCGGTAATTCATTTTGTTGACCACGATGTCGATATTCACGATGCACTTCCCGGTTTTCAGGAGTTGGACTATGCCCTGATAGGTCTGGCCGAAAGCCCCGGCCACACCCGAGAGGCGGTCGTGCAGCCCGGGAGTGTGCCCATGAACCGATATGGTGGCCTCTGTCAGTCCGGCTGCCACCGCGCGCCGTGTAAAGACCGGATAACTGAACATGCGTCCGTTGGAGACAACCTGGATTTTTGAAAATCCGTGTTTCCGGGCGCTTTGGACGATCTCAATGAATTCCGGATGAATGGTCGCCTCTCCGCCGCTGACGACCAGGCGGGTGAAACCTGTGTTCACCGCGTTTTGAATCCGCGATTCAATCCTCTCAATGGACTCGAAAGCGGTTGTCCGGACAGAGTCCGCATCAAGGCAGAAGATGCAGTTGTTGTTACAGCAATTTGAAATCTTTAACCAGTATCTTCTGTCGTAGACTGCCGACTCTTTTGTCTGTTCATCCATCAATGTTAAAATGCACCGGGCAAAACAGGCTGAAACTCCTCCCACCCGTATAATTCTATGTATTGTTTATAAATGCCGTTACAGCGGCCGTCAAAGAGACAGGTCCTGCAATCTTTCCCCTTGAGTTTCAATTCGCGGTTATCGGAGAAAATTCTGGTGTTTGGGCCGGGCCTGCCTTCACCGGTTTTACCGGGTGCCCGGCAGCCATGGCCGGATGAATTTTCAATGATCCTTGTTTCACCATATCCGATCCTGTCCCTGAGCAGTGTGGCCGTACAAATGGGCAGATCAATGATGCAGAACCATTTTTTCCGGCGGCGGGTCTGGTCTCCTAAAAAAAAGTCCTTGCGTTTCTGGTAATATGCCCCGGCCACCTTTGCCACATCACTGTACCGGGGGAGCAGCCGTTTGGATATTTTTTTCTTTTGGCCCTGCAGGGGCTGCATCACGTTGACAATGATTTCATCCGGGCCGGCCGGCATTAAAAACTCAATAAGATCTTCTAAATATGGAAGGTTCTGCCGGTTGAGCGTTACTGCGGCCAGGAAATTAAATGCATAGGACCGCTTGAGCCTGCTAAGGTTGGCGATACCGCCGGCGGTTTGTTCAAAACTGCCTTTGGACCGGGTCAGGGCGTCATGGACACCCGGCCCCGGGCCGTGAACGGAAATAATAATTTCGTTCACACCGCTTTTTAAAAGTGCCAGGGCATAGTCCGGATAAGAAAGCATCCTTCCGTTGGTTGTTATACCTATTTTTGTAAATCCGTTGTCACGGGCCGTTTTTATGAATGCCCCCAGTGCCGGATTAAGGGTGGGCTCACCCGAGGTAAAGTTCAGACGGGTCAACCTGCCCCGGTAACTGCGTATAATTCCTTTAATGGTTTCAGGCGCATACACAGCCGGGTCCGGGTTGTCCCTGAAACCGTCATTGCAAAACAGGCAATGGTTGTTGCATACCGGGCTTGTCATAATGTGCAGACATTTGGAATCCATAATTTTTCCACCATCAGGCCGGGTTGGGAACAGGCCGGAATTCATAAAAACCGTATCTTTGGGAATACTCCCGCCATGGGCCTTCACACACCGCATCGAATCTGCAGGTTGTGCAATGCTCCCCTTTCAGCTTGCCTTCATTAACCCTGTAGGCGGTATAGTCATCAATGACCCCCACATCATATATTTTTGTTTTGGGAATTATCCTCTCGGCAACATAGGGATAATATCCGGACATCATGCAATAGGGGATCGCTTCGGTCATAACGGATTTCCCTGCAAGGATGCCGATCAAGAGCCCTTTTTTCACATAAGGCTCGATCAATGTGTACCTGGGTACAATACGTGCGAAATTTTCCCCGGCTGTGCCGAGTGCATGGACAAAGGCAAATTGGTATTGATCCACCCGGAGGCGGACGGCCAACGCGGCTATGGATGGTAAATGCCTGTAATTCGAACGATTGACGACAATGTTCAGGCCAACCCGTTGCCCGCGCTTTTTCAAATTTTTGATTCCCTTGACAGTTTGGTAAAATGCCCCGTTGCTTTGGGTCAAATAATCGTGGAGCGCTGGTGTGTGGCCGTGGAGGGCCAAGGAAAAATCATTTGCACCGGCCCGGATGGTTTTATCGCAGAAATCATCAATGGCGAACATCCTGCCGTTGGTTTGGATCTGGATGTGTTCGAATCCCAGTTCCCAGGCCTTGCTCACCAGTTTTAAAAAGTCGGGTTTGATTGTTACCTCGCCACCGGTCAGTACCACGGAATAGGCCTCTGACCGGGCCTTTTCCAGGGTTTGAATGATGTCCGGGGTGGGGATATCCCCGATTTGGGTCCGCTTATTACCCTGGACGCAAAACAGGCATCGGTTGTTGCATAAAAAACCGCACTTCACATCTACTTTTTCAATCATAATTTTTTGGGGGGGTCCGGTTTGATAGGGTTACCCATGAGGAAAAAATATCGGATTTTTCTTCCAGGCGTTCAAATATGTAATCCTGGATCCCTGACATAATCCGACATCTTTCGTTAAAGGGCCGCCCAAAGATGCTGCCGTGCACCACATAGTTGTAGACCGGGCAGACACCGCAATAGGGGTGGTATACACAGTCGTGGCATCCGGGAAGCCCTTCCAGGCAACTGGCGATACCCACGCACCGGACCACACCGTTTGTAACGACCTGTTGGTGGGAAGAATCGCTGACATTTCCCAGGCAAAACACATTGTCCCCGGATGCATCTACCATTCGGCCCTCGTCACAGGTGAAAATACGCCCGTCGTAATTGTAAGCCAGTTGTCCGATACCTGCACCGCAGGGAGAGCGTATATCCATGAATCCCGGATCCGTTCGGGTCAGGATTTTCTGTAAAAAAATCAAGGCTGTTTTTTCAAGGAAAACAGTGCCCGATTCATTCAGTTCCAGGATATAGTCAAGGCACCGGCGATAGAACGCCAGGAACTGCGTTGCCGTGTATTGCGAGCCGTTCAGGCGGCCTTCACTGAAACCGAACGGATTTACCGGACGCAGGTGAATGGTTTGAAAGCCAAGGTCCACGTACAGATCCACCAATGATTTGTGGTCCCTTAAAATATCTTTGGAGATCGTGGGTAAGGCGTTCAGCCGGCCGTAGGTTTTGCCTTCCCGGTCCTTTTTGTCCAGTTCCGCTGAAATCCGGCGGATCTGGTCCACCGTTTTTCTGAAACTGTTTCCTGCCGTTAACACACGGTGTTTATTGTGAATCTCTTCGGGTCCATCCAGGGAGGTACAGATGGCCACATCGTTTTCCAGCAGAAAAGAGCGTTTTTGATCGTCCATCAGGCTCAGGTTTGTAACAATGCTGAAAATGATATTTTTATCTGTGTTTTTTGCTTGGGTATACGCAATAACATGACGGACCGTATCAAAGTTGGCCAGGGGCTCGCCGCCCTGAAATTCAATGCAGAGATCCCGGGCACCGGAATTCAGAATGAAATCGACGGTTTCCTCGGCTGTCTTCAGATCCATATCATAATTACTGCGGTCCATGCCCTTGCGCCCGGCCTGGCAATATGAGCAGGTATGGTTGCACCGCAGGGTCACCACCAGGATGTGCAGACCCGGACCCCTGTGCAAAAAATCATGCTTTGTCCTGTATTCATGGATGAAACCGTCAATGTCACCGCCTTCGAAGAGAAATCCTTTGTCAAGCAGCCTTTCCCGCAAGGGTCCGGATACACAGGCCGGATCACTTCTCAACTGGACAAACTCATCTTTGTTCAGAAACAGGTGGTTTCCCACATCATTGGTCAGAAGGTACCTGTCGGAATGGATCTGTTTGAACCGGAAATAATTTAATTCATCGTTCAATTCATTGTTCATTGGATTTTTCATATTGCGCTTGACCCGCATCTTTTCCTTTTGTTGTGTTTTGGTATTTTTCCTCCCAAGGGACTGCGATGCCCAGGGGATCATCCAGATAGTCGTCAAAATCCCGGTCAATGTCTGAAAAATCGGTTTCAGGGTCCAGGGCAGCCAGGGGGTCTTCTCCGGGGAAACCGCCCGCGCCGAACAGGGCGCGGGCAACCACTATTTCCTTGACGGTTTTCGATTTTTCCATCAACATTTCCCGGAAAGACTCATTCAGCAGCTCATTGCGGAACTCGGCTTCCGGATCATCATGGGTTTCCATGGCATTATCCGTACGGCCCCGGAGCGTCACAACCCACTTGCCGTTTCCGTTGTC
>JAKSBO010000700.1 GCA_022361095.1 Desulfobacterales bacterium
AAGGGCCGAAAAAAACGGACCGGCCACAGCCATGGCATAAATTTTGACCAGACGCATTTTAAGGCTGAACCGGTAGATCCTGGCCATCTCCAGAAGATGCCGGTCCACCCGCCCCAGGGCATCGGCCAGGTTGACAAAAATAATAGGTGCCCCCATGCTGGCGGCAATGGAGATGACCATCACATCCCCCATACCGAACCAGAGCATAAACACAATGACAATCACCACCCCCGGTACAGTGGTGAGAATCCAGCGCACCGGCTCCACCAGGGCCCGGACCTGGGGCACCAGACCTGCCACAAGCCCAAGGACGCCCCCGGCCAGGATACCGGCCCCCAGGGCCAGGCCCATGCGCCGAAGGCTCACCAACAAATGTCCGGCCCAGAACCCGGTGTCGGACAAAAGCCTTGCCGCCGCAGCCAGGGTCTCACCCGGGGCGGGAACCACCAGGCCGGAAAAGGCGCAGGAGGCCTGGTACCAGGCCAAGAACAGCCCTAAAACGCCCAAACCTGCGAATATGTGTGTCCCCCGCAATTGCAACGCCCGGAACCGAAAAAATAAAAAATCGTTCATGGATACACCCTGAACAGTTCGGGCCCGGGCAGGGCATTGCCCACGGCCCCCGGATCCAGATCATATATTTTTTCCAGGAACAACCGGGCCGCATCAAACGCCTTAGGGCTTGTGAGCATCGGGGTACCGGCCAGGGGTATGCCGGAACCTGCCAATGCAGGGGCTGCCTTCTTTGCAATGGCCCGGGTTTCTCTGGGGTGAGTTTTTATCCAATCCAGGGCAAGTCCGTACCCCTTGATGATAGCTGCAACCTGTTCCGGCTTATCCACGGCACCACCGAACACGGCAAAGGCGGATACGCACAAAGGACGGCCATTAAAGCGGTTTTCCCAAAGGGTTCCCAAATCCAGATGTTTAGTAAGTTCCGGTCCGGGCATCTTTTGGGAACGGGCCGCGGCCAGGGATGCGGCAGGTTCGGCCAGCAAGGCGTGGTCAGCCCGGCCCATGAGCAACAGGTTCACAGCCTCAAGAGCCCCGCCGGTGTGACGGGTTTCAAGGTGCGGCAACCTTTTGGCCATAACAATGTTAAACACAATTTCAGGCATCTCCCCGGGGCCAAAGGGAAATAGTAATGTCCCCCGTACCGGCCCCTGGGAAACGGGCCGGGCACTGACAATCCATAACGGCGAAGAGAAGACCCCGGCCACGGTTGCCTTGATCCCTTTATTAAAAAAAATGGCCGCTGCGGACGTGGTCACCACCGACCCCTGGGTTTTGCCTGCCGCGATCATGGCCCTTGCCTGGTCCGGGGACTGCCAGGTTATAAATTCTACGGATTCCCCGGAAAGACCCTGGTCCGCCATTACGGCAAAGACAAGGCTTTCGGCCACGGGCGGCCCTGAGATAACAAAGGGCTTGGGTTTAATAACGGCTGCACCAAGGGCCGGCGGCAACCATAGCAGCAGTCCGGCTATAAACGCGACGATTTGTTTCATACCTTTTTCCTGGCCGTGACCAGCTCCCATTCATCCACACCCAGGTTAACGGTTCGGCTCTCCACCCGGGCAAAGCCGGCCTCTTTCAGATATCCTGCAATTTTCCCTTGTTCAAAGGAGACATCCTGCCCTTCCAAAGCCAGGGAAAGTCTTGACAGGACAATGCCAGCCGGCCGGGTGCGTTCAAAGGTCAGCCCTTCGTGCAGGCAGATCACCACACCGTTGTTGGAGAGCGCATGTCTAAGGCGCGTGTAGAAATTTTGGGGCTCCCTTACATAATAAAGGTTATGGCTGGCCCAGACAATATCGTATCCGCTGCCGAAATCCGTTTCATTGTAGTCCCCCGGGATAAAGGAGATCCGCTGGGCCAGTCCCTCTTTTTCAATCTCTTTTTCAGCCAGGCGAACAATGGCGGCCTGGTCCAGGAGCACGCCTTTAAGGGTCGGATGCCGGCGGACCATTTCAGCACCCATAAGCCCCGGGCCGCCGCCAAGGTCCAAAAGCGTTTGTGCGTCTTTGAACTCCGGCAGGGCCTGGACCAAATCGGCAGCCCGGCGTGCCATGCCGGCCCGCTGGTAGGCCGCCAGATGTGACACGGCGTTTTCCCATTTCACCTCGGAGGCCAGGACCTCATTTTTTTTAATGTCCGGCGGGCCGTTTTTGACGATATCGGTGATCCGGTCCAGATTTTTATGCTGCATCCCCTTCATCCGGGAAATAAAGGTGTTCATATATAAAGGACTTTTGGAATGGAGGTAGCGCAGGGCAAAGCGGGTGTCCCGGTATATCCCGCTTTGCTTTTCCAGAAACCCCAGGGCGGTCATGCTGTCCAAAAAAGCCCCTAGCGCTTGTGTGTCCGTACGGATATCCAAAGCCCGGGCAACGGCCTGAACCGTCATGCCTTGTTCCAGGATATCGGCTATTTTCAGGTTCAAAGCGGCTTCCAGAACTGCCATTTTAACCGGCCCCACCAGGATATCAAACAAGGGGTCCATGGGAGCATCATTATCATTTGGTTTCATCACTACCACCTCCGGCAAAGTGTAATACCCATGGTTCTGGGCGCACCGTCTTCCACCAGGGTATACCCTGCGGATGACACCATCTTCTGGGCGTATTCCTGGTCAAACAGGTTCTTGCACCAGAGGGCAATATCCCATTGTTTCCATCGGTAACCGGCCTTGAAATTAACCAGGACATACCCGTCGTCTTCCAGCGTATTGGCGGCATCAAAGTATTGCCGTCCGGCCCAGAACACATTGGCCGTGCCGTACCAGCCGCTTTCATGGGTATAGGAGAATCCGGCATTGGCGGTCAGGTCCGGTGCCCAGGGAAGCGTACAGCCGCTGTAATCCTTGGCCGTGCCGTTCAGGGTCCCGGTCCAGTCATCAATTTCGGCCTGGGTGTATCCCAGGGCGGCAAAGAGTTCCAGATTCCGGACAGGCAATGCCCGCAGTTCCAGTTCCACCCCCTGGGTGTGGGCATCGGCTGCATTGGTTATTTTCCAGGACCCGACACTGCCGCCAGCCACCTCTTCCCTGATCTGTTTGTCTGTAATGTCTGTGTAGAATATTGAAAAATCGGCTCTCAGGCGGTTATCAAAAAATGAAGTTTTGAGCCCGGCTTCATAATTTCTGGTGTATTCGGGGTCATAGGCAAAATTGTCTTGGCTTTTGGCGGAGTAGAGATCATAACCGCCGGCCATCCAGCCCGTTGAAAAAGTCAGGTACCCCATGGTATCCCGGGAAAATTTCCAGGATAAAGAGGCCATGGGCAGCAATTGGGTATCTGTGATGTCCTGGTCATACACTGTTGTGCCCGAAGCGCTGGTATATATTTGGGAGCCGGATGCGGATGCATGGTCCAGGCGCAGGCCTGCGGTGGCGGTCAGCTTTTGGGTCAAGGCCTTTGAGGCCCGGCCGAACAGGGCCATACGATTCGTATCCGCTTCGGTGACCCGGGTGTTGGCCAAAGATGGGTTGACATGTTCAAGTGCCCAATCATTGTCCAGATCCTCTACGGATGCATAGGCACCCAAAAGCCAGGAGGAAAAAAATCGACCCGAAGACGAAGACAAACGCAACTCCTGGGTCCAGGATTCCCTGTCGATATCAATGGAAGAGACGCTCAGGGGCATGGCGCTCCTGTCCGAATCCATGGTACGCTGCCGGTTAAAGTCCTGATGGGAGGTCACTGAAACTAAATCCATACCATGGCATGCGTACTTGACAACCAAAGATTGGCCAAGGCTATCCTGGTCTGCCCAAGAGGCCCGGTTATTGAGCACTTTATATGTTTGGGTGGCAGACGGTCCGTCCAGGTACCTGAGATCGTCAAGCCCCGTTTCCCGGTCTGTGCCGTCCAGGGCCAGTGTAATGTCCAAGTCTTCACTGGGCGTATATCTTAAACTGGCCCGTCCCGTAAAACTGTCATTGTCAGAGGCCGTATCAGAATCAAGGTTGGTGTTTTCCATATAACCGTCTGACACAGTTTTTAATGCGGAAACCGTATAAAACAACCTCTCTTTTTTAATGGCCCCACCCACCATGGCCCCGGCGGTAAAGGTATCGTAGGACCCTGCCTCCAGCAGCACACGGGCCCGGGACTCATTGCCCTGGGGTGCAGAGACCATATTGATCACGCCTGAGGAACTGTTTTGCCCGTAGAGGGTGGACTGGGGCCCCTTGAGCACCTCGATACGTTCAATGTCAAAGAGAAACCGGGACTGCATATAGCTTAAGGGGTAGGCCACATCATCAATATAAAACCCCATGGGCGAATACAAAGAGGTGTCAATGGTGGAGATCCCCCGGCTGACAAAGGCATCTCCGGATGTGGCTGTTTTAAAAAACAGATTGGGCACAAATCTTGTCATCTCTTCGGTGGTCCTGATGTTCTGCTCATCTATAATCTGGGCATCCACCACGGATATGCTGCCGGGTGTATCTTTGGCCAGGGTTTCCTGTTTTGGTGCCGTTACCACGATATTACCTAAGTCGGCTTTGGCCGTGGCCTGCTTTCCCCAAACCACTTTTACCGGCATCACCAGGCAGGCTGCGGCCGTTACAGCCGCAGCCAGGCCGGACAGCTTATATTTTCCGGATATCCGCATCTGTTCCTCCTTAATATTTTTTCGTTTCAGGGGATATTCAGTCACGTCTTTTAAATGAAAACAGACCTGGGAAGATATAATTTGCCGAACAGGGTTGGACATATTAAGAACGCACAGACACCGGAACGGACGTTGGGTATCCGAAAAAAGATTTACCAATATAAAATACACCATTGTAATCATATGTTGACCGGCATGATATGGAGTACTACCTGGGCATGGACCGTCTCTTCTTGCTGTACCGGAAGGTATTGAACGATGGGTACCAGGCAACAACTTTGGCTGCAGATTTAAATATCCAAATATCATATATCTTCTCTTGACTTTATTTGTTTTTTGAATTTAGCTGGGGCATTATCATCTAAATTCACAATAGAGGAAGATTCATGAAAGCATTTATTTTCGTATTTCTTTTTGTCGTAGTTTCATTTTCTTTTCAACCTGCTGTCGCGGCTCCCCCTCCCCCTTTAACCATTGCAACAGGTACGGGGGCTCTTTGCGGATCGGTGGTTATTTCCCAGGAAAAAGGATTTTTCAGGGAGCAGGGGTTAAATACAAT
>JAKSBO010000142.1 GCA_022361095.1 Desulfobacterales bacterium
ACTGAAACAGCTTTTTAAAGGCCGTGATCTTTTTGAGGAATTAGACAATACCCGGGCAGATAACAATACCAAAACCCGGGCCCGGGAGTACAGCCGGTTTATAATATTCTCCATTGACGGTCAAAAATATGGGGTTCCCGTGAACTATGCAAGGGAACTGACCTATTGCACCGGGGTAGATCAGACCTTTGCCAGCGGCTGTATCGAAGGCGCGTTACGGCTTAGGGGACGAACCATGCCCGTGGTTAATTCCCGGGCGCTTTTGGACACCACGCCCGGCAAAACACTGCCAAAGGAAAGCGGCCGGATTCTTGTAATGAAGGCCCACAGTCTATATTTCGGCATGATCATGGACGAGGTCCATCAAATCATGACCATGGATACCCAAGAGATCCTTCCCATGCCCTTTGAGGCCCGGCAAAGTGTGACCGGGCTTTATGAAAGCGGTGAAAACGACAATATTATGCTGCTTGATATGGATCACCTCATTGCCGAGCATGCAGATGCCCTTCAATCCATGTCCCGCATGGAGAATGGCGACGGCCAGGCGCGTGATCAAAAATCCATACACCATTTAATCACCGAAAACGGCTACCTGATTTTCAGTGTGGAGCACGATTACGCAGTTCAAATCAAGGATATCCAAGAGATCATTCCCAGAAATGCGGTAATGAATATCCCGGCATCCAAATCCGATGATTCAGAGTTAATCAATCTCCGGGGCCTGGTGGTCCCGGTGGTGAATTTAAGAAAATTTTACGGATATCAAACCTCCGGAACACCCGGAGAACAATTGATTATCTGCCGCACGGAATCCGCCACGGTGGCCCTGGAGGTGGATAAGATCAAAACAATTTTTAAACAGGAACAATACTTTGAAACCCCGTCATTAAAATCCCAGCTTCAGCCCAGAAAAGACACTCTGGACCGGCTCATTGATCTTTCAGAGGGTCAGGGAAGACAGCAACACGTATTAGTTGTCAATGTCCACAACATGGTAGCCAACCACCTGCTTTGCGGACAGTGTCCGCCAGATAACAACATGATGCCGGCTGATGCCGACAACATGATCACACAATGAAGGAGAGTTAGACCCTATGGAAAACACGAATAAGGATGCGGCAGTACTCAATATGGACTGCCTTGAGCTTATCCAGGACCCAAGTTTTATCGTAGATAAAGATATGTCTATCATCTGGGCTAATAAACCGTTCAGTAAAAAATTTCAATTGACTGATGCCGACATGAAACAGGGCATTCGTTGTGAAGAAATTTGCCCATCCCAGTTGTGTGGCACCAAAGACTGTCCTGTGACCAAATCCAGGCGGGTGGAAAAACCTGTGGAGACTGAATTTTTATATAAGGACAAAACTGACGCATTTAACTGGTTTCAAGCCCATGCAGCCCCCATGAAAAACACCCAGAACCTTGTCACCTTAAAAGACATTACCGATGTCAAAGCATTAAAATCCCGTTTAACCCAGATGGAAACGGATCTGAACGTGATCCCCACACCCATTATGGAGATCGACACCCAGTTCAACATAACATTCGTTAATCCGGCAGGCGCTTCGGTGGTGGGTCTTGCCCCGGATGAGGCAGTGGGGAAAAAATGCTTTGATCTGTTCAACACACCCCATTGCCGCACGGAACAATGCGCCTGCGCCAGGGCCATGAAAACCGATTCCGTAATCAGCGCTGAAACCATTGCACGCCCCAAAGACGGCGTGATCATACCCATAAAATATACCGGGGCACCCATCAAAGACGCCAAGGGCAACATCAAAGGGGCGCTTGAATATATCCTTGATGTCACCGAAGAAGCCGCCAACCGCCAGATGGCCGATGAAAAGATCAACAACCTGAACACCATACCCACACCCATCATGGCCATTGACTCGGAATTTTCCGTTACCTTCATGAACCCTGCCGGCGCTGCCGTGGCAGGCCTTACACCGGATGAAGTGATCGGAAAAAAATGCTACGACTTATTCAAAACGCCCCATTGCCGTACCGAAAAATGTGCCTGTGCCAGGGCCATGAAAACCGATGCCGTGATCACCACCGAAACCATTGCACGCCCCAAGGAAGGGGTAATCATTCCCATTAAATATACCGGGGCACCCATCAAAGACGCCAAGGGCAACATCAAAGGGGCCCTTGAATACATCATGGACATCACTGAAGAGGCGGCCCAGCGCCAGGCAGCCAACGAAAAGATTGAAAACCTCAATGCCATTCCCACACCCATCATGTCCGTTGATACCCAGTTCAATATTACGTACATCAACCCGGCCGGGGCAAATGTTGCGGGCGCAGAGGTGGACGAAGTTATGGGCAAAAAATGTTATGACTTGTTTAAAACCCCCCACTGCCGTACGGAAAAATGTGCGGTGGGCAGGGCCATGGTGGAGGACAAAATCATCTCCGAAGAGACCATTGCAAGGCCCCAGGAAGGAATGATCATGCCCATCAAGTACACCGGCGCCCCCATCAAGGATGCCAAAGGAAATATTAAAGGGGGCCTGGAGTTCATCCTTGATATCACCGAAGAGGCGGCCCAGCGCCAGGATGCCAGCGAAAAAATAGAGAACCTGAATGTGATCCCCAACTCCATCCACGCAGTGGACCTTAACTACAATATCACCTATATCAACCCGGCCGGGGCAGAGATGTTGGGGCTTTCCATTGACGAGGCAATCGGCCGCAAATGCTACGACCTTTTTTGCACCGAACGATGCAACTCCGAAAATTGCGGGGTCAAAAAGGCCATGCGCAGCGGAACGGTGATCAGCGAGCAGACCACGGCCCATTTGAGCCGCAGGGATGTCCCCATAAAGGTAACCAGTGTCTCGGTCAAGGATGCCAAAGGCAATGTCAAGGGCGGCCTGGAATATGCCGTGGATGTAACAAGGGAATCCCAGGTTGAGCTCTTGATCAACGATGCCGGAGACGAGGTGGCGGCTTTGGTGTCCGACTCTTTACAGATGATGGAGCAGGCCAGCAGCAACGTCACCGCCATGAACGGAACCATTGAAAAAGAGGTTAAAGACCTGGCAAACTCCATGGGGGTCATTGAAAACATGGTGGGTTCAGCCGCTGAAATGGTCACGCTGACGACCGATTCCAGCCAGATGGCTGCCGAAGTCTCCAAAGATGCCCAGGCCGGCAAACAGGCCGGCTCCCAAGCCGGTAAAAAAATGCAGGCCATCAACACATCCATGGAAGATTCCAACCAGATGGTGGCGAACCTGGTGGAACAATTGAAAAAAATCGGTGGATTTGTGGGCATTATCAAGGACATTGCCTCCCAGACCAATCTTCTGGCCTTTAACGCTGCCATTGAGGCGGCCCGGGCCGGAGATGCCGGCCGGGGCTTTGCCGTGGTGGCGGACGAGGTAAGAAAGCTTGCGGAGAACTCTTCCAAATCCGCCGTGGATATTGCCGATATCGTCAAACAGGTGGAAGATGAGTCCAGGGAGACCATCGGGGCCATGAAAGACGGCATGAAGATGCTGGGCGAGGGAAGTGAAGTGATCCAAAGTGCCCTGGACTCCATGGATAAAATTTCCGAAGGCATTTTAACCATCTCAACATCCATTGACGCGCTTGATAAGAAAGCAGACCTTTTAAGCCATGGCGGCGAAGATGTAAAACGGCAGATTCAAGGGGTTGTGGCCGCATCCAGTCAAAACCAGTCTTCAGCCGACCTGGTGGAAGGTTCCATACACGAAACTGTGGCCGCCCTTAAAAAACTGGCCGGTTCCAGTGAGGAACTCAGCAAGGCCATAAGTGCCATGTAAAAGTCATGACGCTCTATGGCGACTGCCTTTTTACCACACGTTTGCACCTGAAACGGCCCACCAGGGAAGACCTGTTGTTAATTGCCGACTGGAGCCATTCTCCCGAAGCCTGTGGGCCCTATCTCTCGTGTGAAAACCTTGATCCGGAACAACTGTACGACCAGCTCAAGTCAGGCGCCATGTGGAACGACAAGGAAAAACGTTTTATCATTTGCCGCAACGGCTTGCCCATCGGCTCTATCCGATACTGGACGCCTTGTGGACAACTGAACACCGCTATGATATCTGTGAAAGTTGCCGTACCCTCGCACCGGGGCAAAGGCTTTGGCACCGAGGCCCAAAAATTTTTAATCAAACATCTCATGGAAAACGAAAACATTCACCAGATACACATGTACACAGACATCAACAACACATCCCAGCAGCGCTGTCTGCGCAAACTTGGCTTTGAGGCCAAAGAAGCGCTGCGCTACCATGACCAGAACCTGTTGCGGGACGGCCTTCTTTTCATATTAACCTTGGAAAATTTCAGGCGCCAACCCATATACCGGTACCATAATGAGTGACCCCAGAACAGGGATCGTGTTTGATCAGCGATACCTGCACCACTGCATTCCCGGTCACAGCCTTGAGAATCCGGCCCGGCTGCAGAGCCTGTATCTTACACTAAGCCTGGCCGGATATACGGATCGATGCAAAGTTGTGCCTGCACGGCAGGCGGATATGGAAGACATACTGGCCGTACACTCATCTTTTTATCTTGAGCAGGTAAGAGAACACGCTGTCACTTCCGACCCCTATTCCTACGATAAAGACACCTATCTGATGGAGGATACCCTGGTCACGGCAATGCTTGCCGCCGGCGGCTGCATGGCCCTGGCCGATGAAATCATGGCCCGTGATATCGACCAGGGATTTGCCCTGGTCCGGCCTCCGGGACACCATGCGGGTATCGGGCGGGGCATGGGATTTTGCGTGCTCAATAATGCGGCCGTGACCGCAGAGCACCTGCGCCGCAAACACGGCCTTAACCGCATCCTGATTGTGGATTTCGATGCGCACCACGGCAACGGCACCCAGGAAATTTTTTACGACACCCACGAGGTTATGTTTTTGTCCGTACACCAGCAGGATATATTTCCCTTTTCCGGGCAGGCAAATCAAACCGGTGAAGGCAAGGGTGACGGCTATACCATTAATGTACCGGTCTACTCCCAGTTTGGGGACAATGAGTACACCTACCTGTTCGGACATCTGCTCCAGACATTGTGTACCCAGTATCTGCCCCAGATCATCCTGGTGTCGGCCGGTTACGACGCCCATGAGGACGACAGCATCAGCCAGACCTGCCTGACCACCCAATGGTACAAGGAGATCACCATGATGCTTGCATTTTATGCAAAGAACGTATGTGACAAGCGACTTTTAATGATCCTTGAAGGCGGGTATAACCCTGACCGCCTTGAGCCCTGTGTGCTCACCAGCCTGGACGGCCTGCTTGAAAAGCCGCCGGAACAGGTGGAGATCCCCCAGGCCCCAAGGGCGGAACGGCTGTTGCAGGATCATCCTTTCCGACAATTTTGGACCTTATGAGCCCAGCCGATATCACCAACCCCATTTACAGCAGGTAATTTATCATGCCCAATGAAACAGACAGACCCAATACCTTCGAATTAAACAGTTTGTTCCACCAGTGCCGCCAGTGCGGCAGTTGCTGCCGCAGGTTCAGACGCGTCCTGCTGACCCCCGAAGAAGTGCCATTCATCAAAAAAATGGGTGGCCATGTGGGTATGGAACTGACCCTTTCCGCTACCCGGGACACCCCCCTGGATGATTTGATCAAAGCGGCGGCCGCCCAGGACAAAGTATATATGGTTCACCCTGACAACACAGGCTGCATCTTCCTTGAAAAACGGAATGAAAAATTTTACTGCCGGATCTACCATCACAGGCCCGAAGCATGCCGGGGCTTTCGCTGCAATCTTGCAGACGGCTCTTTGCAAAATGTTTTTGCCGACAATGCCATGTTTCTGCTGGGGAAAAGCAAGTTCGGCCTGCCCTTGAAATAACGGTCATGGGTCTACCCGGCCTGTCAGCACCCAGGCTTGGCCCGCAACAAAGGCTTCCCCAGACCTTCCTATAAACTCGATCATCGAGTATAAAAACATCCCCAAAAATTCAATTCTTTACACGCTGTAAAAAAATGTGACAGGTGGCAGCCTTTTTACCCACCTGTCACGTTTTTTAATTATCACAATTATTTCAACGCCTTAACTCCTGATTCAACCATATCTCTTCTGCTGGCATATATCTTGATATTTGCTGTGTACAAATACGCAAGCCCGAAGAAACGGTCTCACTGGAGCCATACATATTATGAATGAACCCATTGCTGACAGAAAAGAATTTTACCAGGTACTGACCCGGAATATCAGAATTCGTATCCTGCTGGTTTCCATTATCCCCATGATGCTGACCCTTGGCATACTGTGCTGGCGGTTTCATCTGGCCTATTCTGAAAAGATCAGCGCCCATATCGGGGAGCTTGTGCTCAAACACACCCAGAATATCGATACCTTTCTCAAAGAGAAGCTGGGAAATATCCGCTACCTGGCCCGGCAGTTATCCGTCACCGACCCGGAGATGGCCCAGCAGTTCCTCACATCACAACTATCTGAACTTAAAGATGAATATGGAGATGTATTTACGGATCTGGGCCTTGTGGACTCAAAGGGTATCCAGCTTGCCTATGAAGGTCCTTTTCGCCTTGTCAATGCCGACTACAGCGAGGCGACCTGGTTCTTAAAGGCCATGGACAGCCCATACTATATTTCCGATGTATTTGCAGGCCTTCGCGGCCACCCCCATTTTATCCTGGCAGTCAAGCTGGCGGCCCAGGGCCAAACCTACATCCTGAGATCCACTATCAATTTTACGGCATTTAACAGTTTAGTGGAAAACGTCCAGATCGGCAGAACAGGTACGGCATTTATTGTCAATGCCCAAGGCCGCCTCCAAACCCATCCCCGCTCGGGCACCATGGAAATCGTCCCTGAATTTATTGCGGATCCGGCCATCTTCAAAAACAAGCATTCGCTCATCCTCAATCATAAAAATGACCAGGGCAATACCTGTCTCTATGCCCTGGCGCTTTTCAAAACCGTGGACTGGCGCATGGTGTTCCGCCAGGATGCCGGGGATGCATTAAGGGATATGTGGAAGGCCGAAGTGCTCACCCTCTTCATATTCCTGTTAGGCTGTGCAGCCATCGTGTCAGTTTCTTTTACACTCTCCCGAAACCTTGTCAAACGAATCGCAAGGGCAGACAAAAAAAATGAAGCCATGAACCAGCAGGTGGTGGAAAGCGGCAAGCTTGCCACCATTGGCGAACTGGCCGCAGGCATTGCCCATGAAATCAACAACCCTGTGGCCATCATGGTGGAAGAGGCCGGCTGGATGAACGATCTTCTTGAAGAGGAGACCGGGATGACCCGGGACAACAGGCATGAGTTCCACCGGGCCATTGAACAGATCACAACCCAGGGCCGGCGCTGCAAGGACATAACCCACAAATTGCTGAGTTTTGCCCGGAAAAGCGATGCCACAGTGGCGGATATCGACATCAATGACACCATCCGGGAAATCGTTGGGCTTACCGCCCAGATGGCCCGGTATAACAATGTGACCATCTCCACCCGGCTTGACCCGGCCCTGCCCTTTATACGATTTTCACCTTCCGAACTGCAGCAAGTCATCTTGAACCTGACCAACAACGCCATTGATGCCATGGGCAAAGACGGCGGCAATGTGGAGATTGCAACAGGTCTCAATGATGAAGACGCCAATATGATCGAAATTAAAGTGGATGACAACGGCCCAGGAATTCCCGCCCAATACCTGGACCGGATATTTGATCCTTTTTTCACCACCAAAGCCGTGGGAAAAGGCACAGGATTAGGTCTCTCCATCTGTTACGGCATTATCCAGAAAATGGGCGGCACCATAGAGGTGGAAAGCCGTATGGGACAAGGCACCTGTTTCCTGATCCGGCTGCCCTTAGATGTCCGGAAGCCAGACGATTCGTCAACAGGCGATACAAAACACAGCCGTCGGCTGACCGAGCCTGTCAAGGCTTAGGCTCGTCCTATAACAACGCATAAAACGGATTTAAGACCCTATTAGAATTTTTTTAAACCTTTAAACCACTTAGGGAGACTTTGCAGATGAAACTTTTATTTGTCGATGATGAGAAAGCCTTTCTGGACACCCTGATCAAACGGTTAGAGAAACGCGAAATCAAAGCGGACGCCGTGTACGACGGACAGTCAGCCATCACCTTTCTGTCGGAAAACACCAACACGGATGTGGTGGTTCTTGATGTGAAGATGCCCGGCATGGACGGTCTTGAAGCACTCCAGGCCATTAAAAATGAAAATCCGCTGGTGGAAGTGATCATGCTCACCGGACATGCCACCGTTCAAAATGCCATTGAAGGGATGAAACGCGGCGCATTTGACTACCTGATGAAGCCCTGTGATCTTGAAGAGCTCATCGCCAAGATTGAAGAGGCGGCAGCTAAGAAATTTAAACACGAAGAGAAGATTATGGAGGCCAGGGCAAAGGAAATCACAGGCCGCATGGTTTAGATGTTTGGATGAATCTTCACCCGCCTGCGGCGTTGCTGCAAAAATCTTCAATCCTCACATACGACAGTATGCTCCGGTTGAAAATTCTCTTGCGCCTTGCATCCGGGCAAATTTTCATCCAAACACGCCTCTGGGTTACGCACTTAAATTTTACATCAATTTAAAGGCAGACATAAAAATGAAAGACACCCCTTTACCCCATACCCGGCTGCTTCTGGTGGATGACGAGATCGGATTTGTGGATGTGCTGGCCAACCGGCTGGGCCGCCGGGGCATTCAAACCGTCAAGGCCTATTCCGGTACCCAAGCATTGCGGGCCCTGCGGGAAGCCAGGTTTGATGTGATGGTTCTGGATCTGAAAATGGAAGATATGGACGGCATTGAGGTGTTGAAAATTGTCAGGAAAATGGCCCCGGATCTGCCGGTGATCATCTTGACCGGACACGGTTCGAGAACAGCCGCAGAGGACGGTATGACACTAGGCGCTTTTGATTACCTGACAAAACCCTGCGAACTGAACGAATTAATGAAAAAAATCAGCCTGGCGCGGCAGGCCAAAACCTAATAGAACGGAGAAATAAATCAATGATATTCAAATCGAGCGGATTCAAACTGGCGGCAGCGGTGTTCATAGGTGTAATCGTGTTTATTCTGCCCAGGCCGGAAGGAACAAAATTTAAGCTTTCCGGTACCGGCGCAGACCAATTGAGTGGGGCCGTAAGCCAATATTTTTCAACCGGGCAAACTGCGCCGGGCAAACCTGTTATTTTGACAGCCAAGTCCCCCGGCACCAAGCAGGCCCGGGCACAATACCTTGTCGACCAGGCAAAGAAAATGGGGCTCTCAGAAGTTACTGTGGATTA
>JAKSBO010000938.1 GCA_022361095.1 Desulfobacterales bacterium
TATTACATGTTGACAACAAATCATAAAGCATGATTATCTTTGCCCACTGAAATTGTACTGGTGCTATAATGATGACCGGAGAGATATTTTAGGGGTATGAAGGAAAAAAAAGACGGGAAGTATCAGAAAGTTTGCATGGAAAATATCTCCATTGTGCTTCATGATACCCGAATTCCGGAAAATATCGGCGCCGCTGCCCGGGCTGCGGCCAATATGGGGGTGGGGCAGTTGATACTGTCCGCCCCCAGAAATTGTGACATGGAACGGGTTCTCAAAGTGGCGACCCACTCGGCTGCAGGGCTGGTGGAGGCTATGACAATCCGCCATACGCTGCCCGAAGCCCTTGGGGATTTTAACTGGGTTGTGGGGACCACTGCAAGGCTGGGCGGTACACGCCGGGTGAACGTGTCTCCGGCCGATCTTGCCGCAACACTGATTCCCATCTCTTCAGAAAACCGGGTGGCCGTTCTTTTCGGCCCCGAGGACCGGGGGCTGACCAATGAAGATTTGCAGCTATGCCACGATCTTGTGAATATCCCCACAGCCGGATTTTCTTCTCTGAATCTGGCCCAGGCCGTCATGGTTATGTGCTATGAGCTGTTCAAGGCGCGCAGCCGGGAACCGGAATTTCACATTCCGCGTCTGGCCTGCCGGCATGAGCTGGAGAACATGTATAAAGAGCTCAAAGAGACCTTTGCCAAAGTCCATTACATCAATCATGAAAATCCGGAACTGCGGCTGGACAAGGCCCGCAGTTTTTTAAGCCGCTACCGGCTCAGGTCCCGGGAAGTCAGTATCATCCGGGGGCTGTGCCGTCAGGTGACGCGGTATGGCGACAGATGTTACCAGGATGGTCTGTCTGCAGGTGCGGCCGGTGTATCTAAGCATGATTCGGAATAACGGCCGGGGGGTGTTGAGCTGACCGATAAACAGGCCAGGCCCAGCCCGCAAAAAAGATGGACAATGAGGATCCCCTGTTTTTTACAGCTTTACCAATTCCACGGCACCCCACAGCCCAATCTGTTTTCCTGAAATGATGACAATGCCCTGAACCCCTGGCATATTCTTGCCCATGGCTATGGCTTTTTCAATATCTTTGGGGGTTTGAATTTTATTGCCCAGGGATGTGGCCGCAGCATCTGCCAGGGCGCAGCAATCTGCCAAAACCGTGACGGCATCAGCCTTGCCGAAGCTTTTTGAGTGTCCCACCGTCCCCGAAGAGGTACACATGGCAAATGACTCTGGACGCCGGGCCATTTTAATTCCGGTTTTCATGCTTAAGGGTGAAGATCCGGCATAAATGGTAAAAATGGTCTGGGTCTCTGATTTGATGAAAATATCACCCCCGTTTTCCACCAGGACATTTGAAGACCATTTTAAAAGATCTCTGCCCACGCCCTGGGCAACAGCGCCTGCAACGGCGGCCATGGGACCGACACCGGCAATCTGTGCCGCCTTGATCATTTCAGAGATGATTTTCGGCGCGATCCCGGGGTCGGACAACGGAGAAAGGCTGTGGGCAAACCCCGGAAAGCGGGCAATGTGGTTTTCGATATACTGGCGGTGGGTCAGGATGGCGCGCAGGGCCTGTTCGCTGAGATCCGAATCTGCCTGGATATTGAGATTGGTCTCCTTTACGGTGACATTAAAGGGAACCAGCCCCTGTTTTTGGTGGCAAATACGATATATTTTCCGGTTATCAAACATTGGCGTTTCAGGTGCTTTGGGGGTTGTCAATAAGTCCGGGTAAATTATTTGGATCTTTAACGCGTTGTTGCGGGCTGTGCCTGGGCGCTGATATGCCGGGTCGGCCCGTGGCCGTCATATCCAGTCAATGGGGGCAGGGCGCAAATGGTTCGGGGCCTGGCGGATAAAATAGGAATCGGTCATTCCGGCAATAAAATCCCGGGTGATCTCAGCATGGCTGTGGTTTAAACGGTAGGCTTCGGCCATGCCGTTGAGGAACTGAGAATAAATAACCGATGCCCTGTTTTCTTTGGCCAGGTCGCCCATGTATCTGTCAAACAGACATTTAAATATATCTTCAACGGTTGTCAGATGTTTTTTTATTAATGGATTTTTGTAGATAAATTGGTAATTAAATTCCTTTAATTCTTTCAGGGCATCAGCCACTTCGGGGGAAAATCCTATAAAATCCCGGTCAATGCTTGTGTTGATCAGATCCGTAACCAGGTTAAAGACAATGGTGCCCTGTGTAGCGCCTAAACGGTCCCGGCAGGCGGCAGGCAACTGGTCCCGGGTTACAATTTTCAAGCGGACAGCGTCCTCAAAATCCCTTCCGATATAGGAGACGGTGTCAGCGATGCGGACCGCGCACCCTTCCATGGTCATGGGCATCACATCGTTCAAGGTACCGGCCCGGATCTGACGGACAATTGTATCCAGGTCGGCAAATTTCCTCGGCAGTGCCGGGGTAAGCCGGCGTGCATGGACCTCCCCATTGTGGCAGACAATGGCGTCCAAAGTTTGAAGGGTCAGGTTCCAGCCTTTGCCGTTTCTTTCAATCACATCTAAAAACTGCATGCTTTGCAGGTTATGGTGAAAGTGTCCCGCCCCTGCGGAGCGGGTCAGGCGGGATAAAAACCGTTCGCCGTCATGACCAAAAGGGGTGTGCCCGATATCATGGCCCATGGCTGCGGCTTCTATAAGATCGGTGTTCAGCCCGAGATACCGGCCAATGGTTCTTGCCACCCGGGAAACCATCTGTACGTGAAGAACCCGGTAGGTGAGATGATCGTTGTTGATCAGTGAAAAAACTTGGGTTTTGTCATTGTAGCGGGTATAGGCCAGGGAGTTGAGGATGCGGTCTGCATCTGCGGAAAAAGCAAGGCGGTATTCGGTGTCGGATCGCTTTTCCGAATACCGCCGCACGGCATTTTTGGAAAAACAGGCCCGGGTGCCCAGGATTTGGGTTTCCCTTTGTTCAAGGCGGGCTTTCAGTGCCCGGGGTGTTTTTTCCAAATTCAAATCATCAGCCTTCAAATTGTTTGAGAATATTATCTACAACCTTTTCAAATGCATCTTTAAACGGACCGTCGGCTTCATAGGTCATTACGGGCACGCCCTCATCCCCGGATTCTACAACGCGCGTGTCAAAGGGGATGGAGCCCAGGAAATTCAAGCCCTGTGCCTTGGCTGTTTTTTCTCCGCCCCCGCTTTTGAACAGATCAATATGCTTACTGCAGTGGGGACAGGTAAAGCCGGCCATATTTTCCAGAATACCAAGGGTTTCCATTTTGACGGTTTTACAAAATGAAATGGATTTACGGATGTCTGCAAGGGCCACTTCCTGGGGCGTGGTCACGATGATGCCCTTGGCATCCGGGATTGTCTGTACAACGGTAAGGGGTTCATCGCCGGTTCCCGGAGGGGCGTCGATGACCAGGTAATCCAGCTCTCCCCAGGCAACGGAACCCACAAACTGTTTGATAATACCGGTTTTGGCAGGGCCTCTCCATATAACGGCCTGGTCCTTGTCCTGCATCAACGCCTGGACCGAAACCACCGAAAGGTTTTCGTTGATCTGTCTGGGCAACAACTGCTTGGAATCGGGTGATATATCTAAAAGCTCAGTAATATTGAACATCTGGGCAATGGAAGGTCCATGGACATCCACATCCACCAGTCCGGTTTTATATCCTTTTTTTGCAAGGGTGGTTGCAAGGTTTGCCGACACGGAGCTTTTGCCCACACCGCCCTTGCCGGACAGAACGAAAATTTTATTTTTAATTTTGGACAGGTTGTCCTTGATCATTGCTTCCATTTCCATCTGTTGCTTTGCTGCGTCATTCTGGGGCTGATGGGAGCAACTGCTTGCTTTTTTGGCCTGTTCAACATTGTCATGAATCATGATTTATATATATCTCCTTATGAGGTTTGGTAATAATAACACCGCCTAAATTATGTTCATTTTCGTGATCCTGTCAACCTGAATACCGATTCTTTTACAGGAATATTGGGCATAATGTTTTTCAAGGAGATTTCCATGATACGTTGGCCCCCTTTTTCTATGGTGATACGCCCGGGGAGATTAAAATCGTCACGTTGAAAAAATTCTGAAA
>JAKSBO010000005.1 GCA_022361095.1 Desulfobacterales bacterium
GCGTTGAAATTCAAAAAGAACTTGCTGAAATCGCAATGAAAAACATCATCGCCAACAAACTTGGGCATACGGTATCAATTATCAACGAGGATATTAAGCAATTCAAGCTTAAATCCGCAAATAACCCGTTTGATCAAATTCTTGCAAATCCGCCCTATGAAAAGAGGAATACAGGAAGAGTAAACCCGGATCTTCAAAAAGCCATTGCCCGCCATGAACTTACCATGGATATCAAGACCCTTGCCGCAAAGGCTGAAACACTGCTCAGGCCCAGGGGCCGATTTATTATAATTTTCCCATCCAAACGTCTGGCGGATATCGAACAGGCAGTGAAGGCAACCTCTATCTATCCGGAATGGATACGGTTTATTCATACCGGACAAAAAAAAACACCCAAGCGAGTTATATTTTCCGGACGCAAGGAGACCCCTGCCCAAAGACGCATTCTGCCGCCTATTTACCTGTCGCCAGACAATATGGCTGATATGAATATATTACCCGGACGCATTTATCCTTGACACGTTGGTCAAAAGATACTATTTTGCTCGGGTCTTTCGGAGAGGTGACCGAGTTGGCTGAAGGTGCACGCCTGGAAAGCGTGTGTATCCTAACCGGGTACCCGGGGTTCGAATCCCCGCCTCTCCGCCACTTTGATGTAAAAGCTGCTGTGATCACAGTGGCTTTTTTTGTTTCAGGGCTGATTTTCATTGAATAAAGCACCCGTCGATAAAAAAGGAAAACCGTTTGTCCCTGTGGAAAAAAATTTTTGCCGAGGCTGTTCGAAACCCCGCTGAACTATGCAGGCGCCTGAAAATTTCAGATGAAAATGTAGATTTAAATCCGGACTTCCCAATGCTTGTGCCGGAACCGTTTTTACAGCGTATCAGGCCTAAAGACCCCTTGGATCCGCTTTTACTTCAAATTCTTCCCAGAAAGGAAGAAGCCATTGAAAGTCCGGGATTTACAACCAACCCCGTTGGTGAGAATGGCCACCTAAGCCCTGAAGGCACCTTATCCAAATACCACGGCCGGTCTCTTATCGTAACCGGCAAGCATTGCAGCAGCCACTGCCGTTTCTGCTTCAGGCGGCACCTGCCCCTTCCCAAAACAGAGGACAACAGTATTTCAGGCGGTTTCTTTATTGACCCTGAATTGATTGCCTCTCGATTTGAAATGGATCCCACGATCCACGAGGTCATTCTCAGCGGTGGCGACCCCCTGATGCTAACCGACAGGCAACTTGAAGATCTTATTTTCCACCTCGATCAAATCCCAACGATAACAAGAATAAGAATCCACACCCGGATGCCGATCATCATCCCCCAGCGGCTGACAGAAAATCTGATTCACATGCTTGGCAACACTAAACCCACTGGTGACAAAACAGCTAAAATAATTATTGTATTGCACGTGAATCACCCCAATGAACTTGATGCCGACGTTTGCCGTGCAATAGAAAAACTAATTGGCTCCGGGGGGATTTTATTGAGCCAGAGCGTACTATTACGACAAATAAATGACAGGTTGCCTATTCTGACCGAACTTTTTGAGCGCCTTATCGATTTAGGGGTCCTACCCTATTATCTCCACCAGCTTGACCGGGTTGCAGGCGCAATGCATTTTGAAGTATCCACAGAAAAAGGATGTGATCTGATAACAAAGCTGAGGGAACGGTTGCCGGGATATGCAGTCCCGCGCTATGTGAGAGAAATAC
>JAKSBO010000471.1 GCA_022361095.1 Desulfobacterales bacterium
AGAATTTATGAAGTCTTTATCCATACAAGCAAGGCAGGGTGGACAACATCTTTCGAAATGCCATGACAATAGGTCGCACTCTTTATCCAAAGCGGAGCCTGGAAAGAAACATTAAAAGATGCCCGGTACGTCTACAAGGTCTATCCGCAGGAAAATTTTACATGGACTTTCGCTCTTTGTGAGATGGGCCGGTGGCAAAAGGCATTGGCTCCCTTTATTTCGGCTGTTATTCGATTTTGCTGTATTGCTGATTAACGGGTTAATCCGTCCTACATCGTTCGAGCTTAAACCAGGGACAGAACCGCCATCTGCCACTCCGATGTAAAATGTACCTCCTTCGCTATAAATCCCCCAGAAATCCATAGCATATTTTTAATTTAACCGGCCTTAATTACTTCGTTTTTCTTGACCTGACTCCAGGCCCGCCCTTTTGACAGGGATGCCGAAAAACACAAGCGTGCGTCCTTCAACCGGACGGCAGGCGCAAAATTTCGCACCTGCAATATCCGGTTAAAGGAAACAGGGCTGAATGACCCAAAGATGTTCATTTTTTCGCTTTGGCATTCAACTAGTCAACTTCAAAAACAAGTTTTTCCCTGAAGACCTTGCCATAGGAATTTCTGGTGACAACCTCAACGCTGTGTGCACCGGCTTCCAGATCCGTTGGCACGCTGCATTGGAACAAATGGGTGGAACGTCCTGCCGTGGTATGGAGCCACTCGCCAAGATCAACAGCTTGGCCCGGTCCGTACTGGGCTCCCGTAAAAGTGCCGTCATCCCAATTTTTATCAAAAAGGGCAAAACCGGGAACACCGCGGAGGACATACATCTCCAAAGGCAGGGCATAGGGATCCATTACATCCTCTGAATATTCACCCAAGACGGTAGTCTGGTTATCAAAGATGAAGACAACTTTATCATCTTTGTTGGCGCCCCAGACGTTTGCGATCAGCTTGGCTGTTGAAAGCTGATCGCTTGAAATGATATTTCTGTTTTCAAGGTCTGCGATGGTTACATCCCCGCCGGCAGCCCTGTCCGCATACCAGGACCGGAAATCATCTGTCAGGAAAGCCAGGTGTATCTGCTTATTATATGCTTTGGCGCCTGCCTTGTAGATATCTTTGTACCGGTTGCCTCTGAAGGAGAAGACCATATGCCCGCGGGGAGCACCGTCCCTCATATAAGACACGGGTACCCCGGTATCATCCAGATCCCCGGACCACCAGCTGCCGCAGGCTGCGCCGACAATAATCTGGTCAAAAGGCGTTTCTTGCCCCCACCCGTCAAGTTCATCGCCGGCCTTAAAGTGTGACAGGGTATGGGTATGTCCGCCCAGGGAGACAACCTTGCGGCCGTCCAGAAGCGCATAAAGCTGTTCACGGTTGTCCACCTGATGTTTCTCGCTAGCGCGGTCAAGATCGGATACAATGGGAATATGCATGTTCAGGACAATAAGTTTATCCTTGGGCACATAGGCCAGGTCATTGGCCAGCCATTCCATTTGGATATCGCTGATTTGACCATTATAGCTGCCGGATGTTTCATGGGGATATTCAACACTGTCAAGGATGACAAAATGGACCTCGCCATAGTTGAAAGAATAATAGCTGGCACCCATGTAGCTTTTCATTGTGTCAAAGGAATCTTCATCCCTGGTGGCGTCAAAATCCAGATCATGGTTACCCGGTACATA
>JAKSBO010000228.1 GCA_022361095.1 Desulfobacterales bacterium
CATAATCTCAGCCAGGGTGGGATGGGCATGGATGGTGTGCGCAAGATCCGTGGCGGTCAATCCGTTGCGGACAGCCAGGGTGGCTTCGGCAATGAGATCCGTGGCATGGGAGCCTGTTATATGGACCCCTATCACTTTGCCCGATGACTTTTCCACAATCATTTTTGCCTCTCCTGCAATCTCGTCTATGGCATGGGCTTTTCCCAACGACCTGAAATTGACCACTGCCGTTTCAATGTCCATACCCTGTTCCCGTGCCTGTTTTTCCGTTAAACCAACCGTGCCTATTTCAGGCATGGTAAAAATGGCCCCGGGTACGGTACCATAAGACATGGCGGTGTTAGGCGCATCTGCCTGTCTGCAGGCATTTTCTGCCGCCACAAGCCCTTCATGGTAAGCCACATGGGCCAGCATCACGTGGGCAGGGCCAAGAATATCTCCGATGGCATATACGTTTTCAACACGGGTCTGCATGTATTTATTAACGGTAATCCATCCATTTTTGTCAGTGTCAAGGCTGATATTTTCAAGTCCCAGCTCTTCTGCCAGAGACCGTCTGCCGATACACACGGCCATGACATCGGATTCAATAGATTCTATTTTCAATTTACCGTTAGGCTTGGTGAATGGGCTGACATCCAGGAAAATATCAAGTCCATCACTTTTTTGCTCAGCCCGTGATACAACGGTGTCCGTAAACACTTTTATCTTTCGTTTCTTCATTTCACGCAACATAAGCTTTGAGCAGGATGTGTCCACGCTCGGCAACGGAAGCACTCGCTCCATGGCCTCAACAATGGTCACCTTGCAGCCAAGGGCACTGAATATGAATGCAAATTCACACCCGATCACCCCGCCCCCCACAATGGTTAAAGATTTTGGAATGTAATCCAATGCCAAAAGGTCATTGGAAGACAGAATTTTTTCATGGTCAAAAGGAAATGCCGAAACGTTCATGGGTACGGTACCCGCTGCAATGATCAATTTGTCGTAAGTCAGGGATAAGGGATCTTGCCGGTCACAAATCACTTCGACTTTACCCGGGGAAACAATTTCTGCCCGGCCCAGGACAACTTTTACGCCGGACTTTTCTAAAAGCCCTGATAGCCCTTTTCGCTGGCCTTCAAGCACGTTTTCCTTTCGCTGCATCAAAACGCCGATATCCGGGCTGACGGTTCCTGATATCTTAATCCCCAAACTGCCTGCTTTAAGGCAGTTGAGCAGCAGATCTGCCGAGTGTTTCATTATTTTTGACGGAATACAACCCCAGTTAAGGCAGGTTCCCCCCAAATTTTCTTTTTCAATCAAAGTGACCTTGGCCCCAAGGCCGGCGGATTTTAGTGCGGCAGCATAACCGCCGGGGCCTGCGCCGATGATAATGATATGTTCAGCCATATGTATCCTCTTTAATACAGATTATGAATAACGGCCATGGGCCGACCCGGTTTGCCAACGCCCGGATCCACACCACAACAAAACATGAAAAAATTTGAAAAGCGTATGGAACTTTTCATTTAAATTGCAAATTACATTAGAATTTTAATGAAATATATATGGTTTCATAAAAATTTTCCAAATATATTTTAAAATTCTCCAAAAAAAACGATTTATATCGTTTGACTATCCACCATAGATAAGATAATTATTGTCTAAATAAAGGATTTTTTCGAATTAACTATTTCAAAAACAATTTCACAAAAAATTGACGTAAAAGAACAAATGAAAATTGATGACACCAATATCAATATTATCAGAGAACTCAAAGAAGGTAAAAAACCCTTTAAAAAAATAGCTGAAAAATTGGGGGTTACTGAAAATACCGTACGGGCAAGGGTGCTTAAACTTCAGGAAGAAGGGGTGCTTGAGTTCTGCGGCCTTGTGGATCCGGCTAAGCTGCCGGGCCATAGAAGTGTGATTGTGGGCATTAAGCTGTCCGAGACAAACCTGGTGGAAAAAGGCGAAGAGATCAGCCGCCTGAAAGGTGTCGTGTCCGTGTCCGTGGTCACAGGGCGGTATGATCTTTTGGTGCAGGTTTTATTTAAAGAAGGATTTGATCTGCTTGAATTTTATACCGAGGAAGTGTCAAAAATTGACGGGATCAATTCCGTTGAAACGTTTGTGGTTTATAAATCATACAATCTGAAAGTGCCGTACATTTTTTAAATTCAATCATCAAGTTTTTAGGGAGGTTGTCATGACCAGTAATCTAAAAAAGACACCATTAAATGCATGGCACAGGAATGCTGGAGCCAATATGGCGGATTTCGGCGGATTTGACATGCCGCTATGGTATGATACCGGGGTAAAAAATGAGCATATTGCCGTGCTTGCGTCTGCGGGAATGTTTGACACATCCCATATGGACTGCATCCGGGTGCAAGGCAAGGACGCCCCTGCCCTGCTTGATTTCTGTTTCACAAGACAGATCAGCGGCCTCTCATTGGGCCGATGCGGTTACGGTGCGTTTTTAGATGCCGAGGGGCACTGCATTGATGACGCCATTGTTTATA
>JAKSBO010000870.1 GCA_022361095.1 Desulfobacterales bacterium
TGTAAGTTACTCAAATCTTTCAAACTTTGTTGTGGGCTGAGCCTGGCAGCTGATATGTCAGGTCAGCCCGTGGCTGTTATAAAAATTTTATGCAGTGTTGGGGGATTACAAAAGGCCTGAAAGATCAAAGCTGTCGGATTTGCTTAATGTAACAATGAACCGTTTGAGCAATTCCGCGTCAAAACAATGGGACATGCCCTGGTCCTGCAGTTTGACCCTGGCGTCCACCCGCTTGGCCGCCACTTCTTCAATGATATGCCGTTCTTTTAGGCGCCTCAATTTAGGGTCGTACTCATCCCGTACAATGGTCGTCACCGGGGGGTGGGCATTTTTAGCCGCTTCGGCTTCAAAAATCTTCAATGTATCTAAATACGGATTTTTTCCGGCCATAATTTTCAGGGCCTCAGCCGGGGTTTTTTCCTGTTTATAGGGTCTTGCCGAGGTCAATGCGTCAAACACATCGGCAATATGACAGATTTTGGCAGGCAAAGGAATCTCATCACCGGCCAAGCCGCAGGGATAGCCGCTGCCGTCTTCATTTTCATGGTGATACAAAATAGCCTGAAGCGTCTCATCGGGCAATTCTTTTTCATACAACAGCGCTATGGCAAAAGCGGGATGGGACTGCATCAGGACATACTCAAGGTTGTCCAGCCGTCCGGGTTTGTTGATCACATTTTCAGGAATTTTCACCTTGCCCAGATCATGGAGGCACCCGGCAACTGTTGCCTGAAGAAGAAGCTGCCTTAACTGCTCCCTGCCGGGATTTCCGAAAAGATCCGGGTTGGCCTTGATAAAAACCGCACACAGCCATCCCACCTTAACCGAATGGGTGTGTGTGTCATAATCGTGCCCGATCATAGCGGCGATCCCCTTTAAGGATTCTATACTAGACAGAAAATCAAGGGCCCTGGAAACAAATTTTTCAAGGTTTTCTACGGTTTCTCTGATTTTAGACCGCGGAACAAAAGAAGCGGCAAACGTCTCTTTGATTGCATCCGTGGAGAGGTTAACCAGTATACTTGTTTTTTTTGAAATTGAAATGGCGTCATTGTTGAGGATAAACTCAAGATTCTCTCTCAGGTACGCTTTATAATCCTGGGCTTCGGCGTTATGGATATAAAGCGTATCCCAGGTACCCAGCATCTTCTTGAGGCGCTCAACCGCTACCAGTTTAGTGTTCGTAAGCAGACATCGAAACCGGAAAATTCCGTTCCGGGCAGGATACCGCTCAAACAAAGAGAAGTCGGTCAGGGTTGCCGGATCAATGGAGAAGGGGGCAACAGCAAAAAAGGAACTGCCGTCGTCAAAATATTCCAGTTCCATACCTTACCTTTTGCTCCTTTCCATGTCGCCGGCCGGTGTTTGATGATGTTGCTTGCATTTACCGGCAATCACCGACCCGGCGTAATGCGGAAATGCGCTCAGATTTAACTTAAACCTACGTGATTTTCTTTATAAGTCCCAGATTCCGATTGTAGTGCAGCTTCTGTTTAAAAACGCGACAATTATAGAATTTTTTACCAGACATTTTTGGGCATGTAAAGCACAATGCCTGACAGTCTGTTAACGGCTCAAAAGCATAGATACGCCCCAAAAAACCACCGTTTTTTAGATGTTTATTAATAACGATTTAATGCTTGACTCGTCGAAAAAACAAGACTATACATTTTGTTATATATAAAAAGGACATTCACATGACCATCCGCAACACAGGCAACTATTATTTTTATTACGGGTATTATTTCTATATCTGCTTGTCTGTATTGCGCTAAATAATTCAATTTTTAAAGCCGCAGGCAGACACCGCCTGCGGCTTTTTAATTTGAAGTTTCAGGCGACAAGAGCCCGCGAAAGGAATTGCCATGAAACTGATCAACGATGTTAATGTAGAGTCATTTTTCACTTTAACCTCTCCGGAAGCCATACGAACAGAGTTACCTGTCCCCGACCAGACAGCGGATAATGTACTTGCCGGCCGCCGGGAAGTACAGGACATTCTGACCGGCAAAGACAAACGGTTGATGGTTATTGCAGGCCCCTGCTCCATCCATGACATGGATGCAGCCATGGAATATGCCCGGCGGATGAAGGCCCTGCGCGAAGACGTAAAAGATAAAATCAGCCTGATTATGCGGGTCTATTTTGAAAAACCCAGGACCACAGTGGGCTGGAAGGGGCTGATCAATGACCCTTTCCTGGACTCCTCATATAATATGGAAGAAGGACTTCGACGGGCCAGATCTTTATTGATCGACATCAACGCCTTAGGTCTGCCTGCAGCCAATGAAATTTTAGATCCCATCACCCCCCAGTACATTGCCGGTCTTTTAAGCTGGGTCGCCATTGGTGCACGCACCACAGAATCTCAAACCCACCGGGAGATGGCATCAGGCCTGTCCATGCCGGTGGGATTCAAGAACGGTACCGACGGCAGCCTGACGGCAGCCGTCAACGCAACCCAGGCCGCAAAAGCGCCCCAGCATTTTCTGGGCATTGATCCGGCCGGCAAAACAGCGGTTGTCAACACCCGGGGCAACCGGTTTTGCCACATTGTCCTGCGCGGTGGGACATCTCCCAACTACGACCCGGTATCCGTGGGCAAAGCCCAGGCCCGGCTCAGGGAAAAAGACCTTTTGGATGCAGTGATCATTGACTGCTCCCATGACAACTCCGGCCAAAAATACACAGGCCAGCCCTTTGTATTTAAAAGTGCCGTGGATCAAAGACTTGACGGCAATGACAGAATTGTCGGCCTGATGCTGGAAAGCAATCTTAATGAAGGCAATCAAAAATGCAAGTGCGACGGGGATGCAGGCAACCTGAAGTACGGGGTTTCCATTACGGATGAATGCATTTCATGGGAAACCACGGAAGAACTTATCCATAGCGCGTTTGACAAATTGCCTTAACCTTTAGAACAAACCACGGAAAACACGGAAGTACACGGAAAACTCAATTTATTTTCTTAAAGGACAGAATTTAACGTCGCCCGTTTAGAGATTCAGTGCTTTCCGTGTCTTCCGTGGTTAAAATTAAATTGTAACAGCCCGCAGATCTCATTTTTGCGCCCATATTGTCGCATCCAAAACACATGGTCGCATTTTTGCGCCTACACCTTGACGCTCTTTTTTCACCCTCCCCTTGCCAAACATATAATATGCCTTACTTTTCAATCCATTGCATGTGAATTCAAAATTAAACATGCAATGGCACACGCTTTGCTATGTTTTAATCCGAAGATTTCTGGGACCAGGGATCTCGAGCAATTTAGATTTAACGATACTGGAGAAAATCAAAATGAAACAGGCGGTATTTGTAAGCAGGGACGAGGCTCAATTTAATGAACTGGAACCGATGCTGGGTGGACACGACATTCAAATTAAATGGTGCGCAACCGGTAAAGAACTTTTATCCCTGATAACCGATACGCCTAAAGGGCAATGGATTGATCTGGTAATTATGGAAGAAGAGCTGCCGGACATGAATGCCAAAGCCCTGGTGGAGGCCGTCACCACCCAGAGTCCCATGACCAATTGCGCAATTACCGGCACCATGGACAAAAAGCAGTTTCATGACCTGTATGAAGGTTACGGGGTGTTGATGCAGCTGTCGGTTCAGCCGGGACAAGAGGATTCCGAAAACCTGGAAAACCAATTAAAAAAAATCAGATTTCTGGGATAAAGGGGAACGCCTTGACGGCAAGGAGACAGATTATATGATTATCAGCATAGCAAGCGGCAAAGGCGGTACAGGCAAAACCACCGTAGCCACCAACCTTTGCGCAAGTCTTAATACAGACCTTATGCTTTTAGACTGCGACGTGGAAGAACCCAATGCCCATCTATTTTTAAACCCGGACATTACCGGCACCCAAAAGGTCAATGCACCGGTACCCCAAGTGGATAAAAGCCGTTGCAATTATTGCAAAAAATGCATGGAGATCTGCCGGTACGGGGCCATTGCCGTAGCCGGGAAAACCGTGATCACCTTTCCGGAACTTTGTCACTCCTGCGGCGGATGCACGGTTGTCTGCCCGGAAAAAGCCATCACTGAAACGGACCGGTTCATCGGCACGGTGGAAACAGGCAGCCTGAATCTCCCCCAAACCCCGTCATTCGGCCGGGGGCTTCTGGACATCGGCCAGGTTATGGCGCCACCGGTCATCAAACAGGTGCGCCGGCTTGAACGGGAAAAGGATCTGACCATCATAGATGCCCCGCCGGGCACCTCCTGTCCGGTAATTGCATCCATGAAAGAAACCGATTTTGTAATTCTGGTAACAGAGCCGACCCCCTTTGGCCTGCATGATCTGACCTTGGCTGTGGAAGCGGTCAAGCTGTTGGGCATCCCCTGCGGTCTTGTGATCAACCGGGCAGGCCTCGGCAATGACGATGTCAAAGACTATGCCCAAAATGAAAACATACCGGTCTTACTTGAAATTCCATTTGATAAACGCATTGCGTCAGCCTATTCAAAGGGCGAATTGCTTGTCCGTGCATTGCCCGAATACAAGGAGATGTTTAAAGATTTGTACAGATCCATTGAGGCAATCGTAAACCGGAAGGGGGCTGCCTGATGAAAGAACTTGTTATTTTAAGCGGCAAAGGCGGAACCGGAAAAACCAGCTTAACATCCGCATTTGCAAATCTTGCTGAAAATATGATGCTGTGTGATGCAGATGTGGATGCAGCAGACCTGCATCTGATTATGGATCCGGACATACAGGAGACCCACGATTTTGCAGGCGGCTATGAAGCTGAAATCATCCCTGACAGGTGCACCGGCTGCGGCCAGTGTATGGAACTTTGCAGGTTTGATGCAGTTAAACCGGTGGACGGCGCAGGGATATTTCATATTGACGGCCTTGACTGTGAAGGCTGCGGGGTCTGCGCAGATCTATGCCCTGAGTCGGCCATTAAATTTGAGGAAAAA
>JAKSBO010001051.1 GCA_022361095.1 Desulfobacterales bacterium
GGGCAATGCTTCATTATCGAAAAATTCAAGATCATTATCCCAGATCCTGCATCACGAATTTGATATTGCTCAAAATAGAGCACCCTTTTATAATGATCTTAGAGAGTTAACCGCAGACCACCTGCGAATAACAGATCACCAAAAGGGTGCATATGAAACATACCAGAAAAGGCAGGAATCGAAAAGTATTCAAACAAGGTAAGGCTCATATTTCTTTCACGGGAAAATCTGTAACTGCAGCTGCCGGAATGGCGATCGTTAGCAGGGCATTTGAAAGACTCCGTATTCCAGAACAATTACAATCCATTACCGCTGATATGGACCAGGGTAAGCAATACCCAACCCATGAGCTTTTACAGCAACTCATTGTGTTGAGACTGCTCGGTGGAGAAGCGATCGAAGATGTCCGGCTGTTGAACGATCCTGCATTGAAGGGAATGTTTCAATGGGATCATATTGTCCATCCGACAACTTATGGTCGGAGGTTTAAAAATATGACATGGCAGCATAATTTGGACCTGGAAACAATCAACGCCCGGTTGAGTCAAAGCGTTGCCGCACCAGGAAAACAATTCATCACTGTTGATTCATCAGTTTGTACCGTAAATGGCCGGAAAATCCAAGGCGCTGACATCGGTTATAATCCACATAAACACGGAAGAAACAGCTATCATCCCATTTTGGCAGTTGATATCGACTTAAGATCAATAGTTGGAGGCTGCCTCAGGCCAGGTTCCTGTGCTTCCAACAATGGGCTTGACGGATTTGTCCGAAAAATCATCGCAGAGGCCGACCGTCCCGCAGAAGATATCATTTTTCGTTTCGATAAAGGTTTAACATCAGGTTCCATCTTGGACACTCTCGAAGAGCTGAGGGCGAGTTACGTCGCCAAGGTTAAGCTGTCTTCAACCATAATGGGTGAAATATCACGCATCAAAAATTGGCGAAGCATTGGCAATGGCCATTTTGCAGCAGACAAGTTACTATACCGGGTGATTTTCTTATTTTGGGATGATTTTTTAACTTTGCAAAATTACAGGTGCAGAATCCGGGATTAGCGTTGTTGTTGCCGATAGCTATACGATATTAAACAGGTTTCTCTGCTGTACCCGCATTAAGAATTAAAGCAAATGCAATGGTTCCGTAGGCCACAAAGCTTCTGAAATATTCGCCAAGCGCCGGGTTTCCGAACACGTTCTGACCGGCCTGGGGGGAGACGATAAAGAGCGAGTGAAACAGGACGATGCCGAAAACGGCGTGGCGGACCCTGGCCCGGGCAAGGGTGGCCCCGCCGGCAAACAGGGCGGCGCAGGAAAAGATATCCGTGTTCATGTGGGCGGTGTAGACGTTGAGCATGCCGATGTTCAGGATGTAGAAAAGATGGCCCAGGCAGGCGATGAGCGTGGAGAGCACCAGGGCTTTGATGCGGATCATATCGGCGTCAAGGCCTAAAGCCTGGGCTTTTTCAAAGCTTTGTCCCACAACGGCAAAGGCTTTGCCCAGCCGGGTCAGGTTCAGGTATTTGATGACCAGGCCGAATCCGGTCACGGCAAGGACCATGAAAACAGGAATCTCCAGTGATCCCAGTTTAACAAGCCAGAGCCGGTCCAAAAGCCCCCTGAACATTTCAAGGTCCACCATGTTGCGGATGCCGATCCCCCTGGAGAGCATCATCTCCTGGTTGGTGGGGCGGATCACGGTGCCGTATCCCACCATGAAGATCAACTGATAGACGGCCGTGGCGACAAATCCGATAATGATTGTGGTGATCATCTCACGATTTTTGACCCGGTTCAGGCAGATGCCGATGGCAATGCCCATGACAAGGGAGAGGGCAAGGCCGATGGCAGCCATGGCAAACAGGCCGGTCAGGCCCCCAAGACCGAAATCCAGCACCAGGATCAGACCAACCTGGGCGCACAGCGCCCCAACCACGATGGAGAAATTGACGCCCATGCCGGCCCGGATGGGAATAATCAGGGCCATGACCATGACACCGTCCCGGATAAAGCGGGTGATCACCTCGTTGGCGACAAAGGAGAGGCTCATGCCGGAAAACGCAAAGGCCAGGCAGGAGATGCCTGCAAAGATTAAAGGAACCCGTAAAACGGACTTCATTTTGTTTTCCCCCCTTCGTAGAGCAGGGCGTAGAGGATGATACCGTTGGTGATCATCAGCCGGAAAATCTCCGCCACCTCGGGGACCATAAGTTCATTGGCAATGGGGCCGGAGATCAGGTAGGTGGTCTGGAATAAAAAGGTGCCCAGGACCACGTGCGCCATCTTGGTATGCCGTCCCATACTGCCCCCCACCAGGATAGCCGAGGCGGCCGGGAAGGCCATCATCAGCGGCGCATCGTACAACTCCAGGAAACCGTAACTTTGGGCGTATACACAGATCCCTAAGGCGGCGATGATCGTGGAGAGGATTACCGCAAGGATGCGGATGCCCGGGATGCGGATGCCTGCCAGGCGGGCAAAGTCTTCGCTCTCTCCCACTGCGGTCATGGCCCGTCCCGTCCGGGTTCTGAAAAAAAGTACCAGCAGGATGCAGAGCAAAAAAAAGAAGAGCAGAAATCCCACAGGCACCCGGACGCCTGCGATATCCACCAGCCACAGATCGTTTAAGGATTTGGCGAAAAATTTTTTAAGGCCGATCACGGGGCGCAGCCCTTTTCCGCCGATGGGCCAGAGCATGGCCGGATTGGAAAACGGCGCCACGGTCCAGAAAAAGTTCATCAGCGGTATAAAGGAAAAACCCAAAAAGGTGGCGGTGATCTCCTCCTTGCCTTTGACCCGGTTCAAGACGGCGCCGTAACCTGTGCCCAGGGCCAGGGCCACGGGAAGGGAAAAGGCCATGGCCATGGCCAGCCCCCCGATGCCTTTGAATCCGAAATTCACCGAGATGCACATGCCCATGAGGCCCCCCACAACACCGATGGGCAGGCCGAAGTTAATGCCGACCCCGGCTTTGAGCATGGGAACCAGGGAGAGGACCAGGACCCCGTTCATGGCAAGGCGGACCAGGGCGTCGCTGAATATCCAGGTCAGGGGGATCTCCAGCCAGACCGCTGCCCCGGTCATGACGGCCAGGAATACGATGATGACGGCCTGGGGAATCTGGACGCCCAGATTTTTCATTGGTCCGCCCTTTGCCCGGCACAGGACCGGTTGAAGTCGGCCTCATCCCGGTCCGGATCAAGAATTTCAAACAACTGCCCGTTATAGAGCACGGCAATGCGGTCGCAGATCTGTTTAAGTTCGTTCACCTCGCCGGAACTGACCACCAGGGTGGTGCCGTTCTCTTCCCGGGTCCGGCTGAGCAGGGTTAAAACGGACGCCTTGGCCGCAATATCGATGCCCCGGGTGGGATCTCCCACAAAGAGCAGGTCCGGGGCCATGGCCATGGCATGGGCCATACAGACCTTTTGCTGATTGCCCCCGCTCAGTTCGCCTGCGTTCTGGTAAATGGACCGGCACTGGATGGCAAGTTCTTTCACGGATTGCCCGGCATAGGCCCTGCATCCTTCCCGGTCCCAGGTCCGCATAAACGGCAGGGGGCCTGTTTTGATGAAATTTTGCCCGCTTTGCACCGGGGCAAAGGTTATGTTGTCCAGAATGGAGTGGTCTGCCAGTATGCCCTGTTCCCGGCGGTCTTCGGGCAGCATCCAGATCCGGTTTTTTATCATGTTTTCAGGGGAGAGCCGTGTAAGGGGCTTTTGGTTAAACCGGATTGTCCCCTTGGCGGGGCACAGGCCAAAAAGCCCCGGGGCCAGGGCGGTTCGGCCGTGGCCGGAGAGGCTGGTAATCCCTAGGATCTCGCCTTTGTAAACCGTCAGCTCCAGGCGGGTTAAGTTGTCTCCGGCCTTGTCCACCCGAAGCGCTTTGACCTCCAGCAGGGGCGTTCTCTTCCCTGTTTGGCCCGGGGTAAAGGTCCCGGAAGTACTGCGCCCGCCTGCCACAAGCTCTGACAGGCGGGCCGTAAAGGGTTTTCTTGCCTTAAGATCCCCGGGGTCGTGGGGCAACCGGCCTTTCACACGGCCGTTTCGCAGCACTGTCACCCCATGGCAGCAGGCGGCAACCTCTTCCAGGCGGTGGGAGACATAGAGCACCGCCACTCCCTTTTGGGCGATCCGCCGGACTGCATCCAGCAGGCGGTCTGCATCTGCTGGGCCCAATACGGCAGTGGGTTCGTCCAAAAGCAATAGTTTGAGATGGTTCCGGTTCAGTTCCCGGGCCACTTCCACAAATTGCTTCATGGCCACGGGCAGTCGGCCGCAGGGCAGGTCCGGGGAGAGATCCGGGCAAAGCATATCCAGAAGCGTTTCTGCCCTTGCCCGGTTGCCCCGGCGGTCAATCATGGCAAGGTCTCTGCCCAGGATCCGCCGGGTCCAGGTCTTCACGCATTCATTGGACAGGCTGATGTTGTCCGTTGCATCCATGCCGGGAATCAGGACAAACTCCTGGTGGACCATACCGATACCGGCCGCCGCGGCCTGGGCCGGCCGGGTAAAATATCTCCGAATGCCGTCAAATTCAAAATCACCGGAAAATCCGCCGGTCCTGTGGATCACGGCCTGGCCCGACACAATGTCCATCAGGGTGGTTTTTCCCGAACCGTTGAGGCCGACAAGGCCATGGATCATGCCGGGCCGGATCTCAAGATCCACCCCGTCCAGGGCGGTAAACCCGTTGTACTGTTTGGTGATTTTCTTTAATGACAGCATGGCGTCATTTAGTAGTATATGGAATCCATCAGAATCAGATAATAATTATCCAGCTCCGGTTTCATCCTGCCGAACCGGACATCCACACCCGCCACCTCTTTTGCAACGGGGGCCAGGGTTTCGATGCTGACGTCCGTCAGTTCTTTGTCGATCATTTTCATGGCCACCTCGGTGGAGAACTCAGGGAAAAAATATCCCACGGCCACGGGCCAGGTGGACAGGCGCCCGGTGCATCCGGCCTGGGCGGATTTTTTTGTGATCATGGCGTTGATCTTGTCAAAGTCTCCGGCCTCGTCCTCTGAAATTTCAAGCTCCATGGCGGCGGGGAAACCCTGGGTGGGGGGGGGGCAGCACTGTTCGGCCATGATGAAACCAAGCTCCAGGGCCTTGGCAATGATCACGTCCTGCATGGGGCAGTTGGTGCCGAAGATACAGGTGTCCTTGCCGTATCTGGCGATCTGCCTTGGGATATCCTCGTTCAGGAACTGGAGCATGGGGGTGGAACCTGCCCCGGTTTTGGGGTCCGGGGTGTTGAGGCTGACAAATTTCATGCCCAGGCGGTTGCAGGTTTCCGCCATGGTATCCCGGCGTTTGGCAAGCACTTCCTTGGCCATGTGGGTGGGAAAGGAGTAGTGGATAAAGGTCTTGGCGCCCATTTTCTTTGCCTTTTCCGGGATGGAAATCCCCCTGCCGACCCAGTCGGTGTCCAGGCACAGATCCACGTATTTGGCCATCATGTCCGGGTCATCCCAGATGGGGGCGGTGATCACGATCATGTCGGGGCGTTTGGCCTTGACTTTCTGGATGGCCGGCAGGATGCCCGAATAGCCCGCGCAGATGATAATGGCCTTGATGTCTTTCTGATCGCCCAGGCTCAGGATCTGGGTAATGGCGGTCTCCTGCTCTTCCTGGTAGTTCTCGGGCAGGGAGATATGCTTGATCATGCCGGGATACTTCTTGGCCACCCGGATGGCGCCGCGGAATTCATCCTCGCTTGCGGACAGGGTTGGGGTGACAATCCCGATGCGATAGTCTGTTTTGGCAAATGCCGCTCCCGCCCCCGTACCCAGGCAGAGTACCAGGGCAAAAATCATGAACTTAACGGTTTTCATCTTTTCTCCTTTTTTTGTTGTTTCTCTAATTATGATAGTGTCTGACCGGAAACCTGGAAATTTTGTCGGGTACAAGGCGGCGGTAAATTAAAACCTTCGGAATACATGAAGTATTTCGAGGATTAAAATTTGCGGCCAACGACGTAATCGGCAAAATTTACGGTTTTCGGCCGGCACTATGACAGGATTTCTAAAAATGCCTGAATCCTTGTTTCAAGCTGTCCCATATCGTTTTCCGAGTAATCCGTCAGCATCTGCATATAGGGTATCTCACAGGTGTTTTCGACCCGCTCCTTTACGGAAAAGGCTTCCACATTATAGGTATGGCAGGCCGTCCAGGTCAGTTCGATCACCCCGTCCGCCTGAAAGTCCTTTACAAGGTTTTCGATAAGATCCAGGCGGCCGGTATTGGGTGTCATACAGGCGCAGGCCGTGCCCAGGTATTTTTCTGCCAGGGCGTGCAGGGGCGGCAGGGTTTCATCCACCTTGTTCCCCACGGTCTTAAGGCCGCCGCAGGTTTCCATGGCCACCACGGCCCCGCCGGATTGTTCGATGAGAAAAAGCACCTTTTTATTGGTGGTGGGGCAGCCGGTCAAAAAGATTCTGGGGCGTTTTTTCATCTGGGCGGCAAAGGCCTTCTCCTTTGCCCGGCCGCGAATTTTTTCCACAGCCGACCTTATCCGGGCAATGTGGGCCCCAGGATCACATTCAAATCCTCCGGAGGAAATAATCCGGGTGATTTCAGAGCCGTAAACCTGGGGGATTTGCCCCTTGTTCAGGGCAAAAACGGATTCGACGGCCCCGCGCAGGCGGTTGTAGATCCGAATCTGGCGGGAAAGATTGTCATCGGTGACGGCATTTCCCGTCATCTTTTCCAGAAAGGCGGCGGCTTTTTTGATTTCCTGCTCCCAGACCCCAAGGCTTTCCGGTGCTTCAGCGCTTTGGGGGAGGAGAAGGAGGTGAAGGGGGCGAAGCCGGGATAAAAGCTCGAACATCTTTTTTTTGCCGTCACAGGTGGCATCGGCCAGCAAAAAGTCGGTCATATGGAAATAGGGACAGGTATCTGCGGCCGCATGGCCGTAGCTGGATTTGATCAGGGGGCACAGATTTGCCGGCAGATGCCTTTCGGCCACCAGAAACGGGTCTTCGGAGCCGGCACAAAGGGATACGGGGATACCGCCTGCCGCCGCTACAATCTCTTTTGGCGTGAAGGCGCAGTAGAGCCCGACAATTTTTCTCCCGTTCGCACTAAGGCTGACCCCATGATCATAAACCTGATCTTCAATTCTTTTCTCGTAAGCCTCATCAAAAATCAGGCCGGGCAGTTCGGAGGTCATGATGTGCTGCCTGTACCGCAACACCATGAGTTCTGTTTAGCCAAGGTGTTTGTCATCGTCTTGCCCATTGGTTTTTTAACCCGTCTTCTCGTGCCGGCCATTGCCTTTTTCCTTCCTTGAAAACGCCAAGGATGTCTGTATTTCCGTAAAGCGAAAAAATATAGTCAATGGTTTACGGGTGTGGCAAATTTTTATTTTCAATGGTTTTTGCCGGATTGATAGAAAAAATAGATCCGTTGCTTTTTGACAGAGGCACTTAATGGTCGAGGCTATTCCAATTTTTTGTAAGCATTATGGGTGTAATTTGTTTTTCCGATAATGGCCACAAATATCGAAGGGACCCAAACCCATAAGATTTCATTTTTCAGAATGGCAATACCTTTTTCACTGATAAACTCCTTAACGCTAAGGGGTGAAACATAAATCGGTGTGGCCGGGAAAAAATAGCGTTCATTGTCAAATGGGGATAGAAGGGCAATGCCGAGGCCGCCATTTGTAAATGCGTCAAGTATGCCGTGGGACGAAGAGACAATAGAAAAATATAAAAAATAAAAGA
>JAKSBO010001088.1 GCA_022361095.1 Desulfobacterales bacterium
GCCAGCACATGATAAAAAATCATCACATTAAGCCAGTCCGGATTATTATCGTTATAATAGGAAATGGCCGGCCGGGTGTTGATAACCGTTTCATAAGGATTGGAAGGGTAGGCTTCATACATGCCTTTGCCTGACAACACCCTGACATCATGCACCCAGTAATCATACAGGGTGGGGATCATGATTTTGGGTGACAATTCGATCATGTCCCGGTTGGTAACGATATATTCAAGGGTTTCGTCATCAAATTCCAGGCCTTCATCCCTGGCTCTGACCTTGCATTCTTCCATGATTTTTTTTACATGCTGACTGACAAGTTCCATTAGACCCTGCCTTTCTTTTTTATATCCGGCACTCTGTTTTTCAGGAAATCAGATTTTTAATTCCCTGAATAATCCTGGTATCATCAACATCTTCTTTCATAACATCCACTTTGATGTGTTCCTTGTGTTTCTCAAGTATTCCGGAATTTTTCAGGTATTTTTCCACTTCGGTCTGCCCTGACCCCACATAGGAATGTTCGACAATGGAAATGCCGATCCGGGCAGCATAGCGCATCATTTTTTCTATTTCCTTCAGGGTATTGACCCCATCCTTATCCCAGTCATCGCCATCTGTCCCATGAAAGACATAGATGTTGTAGTCCCGGTCCAGGCTCTCCTTTTCCACAATTTGATTTACCAGCTCAAAAGCAGTATATACCTTTGTTCCCCCGGCCACTTTATAGGAGTAATATTTATAAAAGTCCTCAACTTCCCTGGCCTGGGTGTCATGGAGAATAAAACGGGTTTCAACCTGCCTGTCATATTGATACAACAGCCACGAATAAAGCATCACATGCTGGGAAACCACCGCCTCGGTTACCTTGCCGCCCATGGACCCGGAATAATCCCTTAGAAAAAAAACCATGGCCTGGGATTCATACTCTTTCTCCCGGGACAGAATCCTGTAGACAAGATCCCGGGGGGAAATAATAAACCGGCCAGGATCTATGTCGCTGACATCCGGGATTGTACCAAGGGCAATATTGGTCTGGACAATCTGTTTTAACGTTGCTTTTTTGTCCAGGATCTGGCCCATCCCCCGGTGTTTATCCGTCAGATCATACGTATAGCGGGACAGAACCCGTCTCTTGCCTTTGTCCTGTAGGTTGGGAAGCTGGAAATCCTGGGACAGCACCTTGCCTAATTCATAGGCACTGGACTCTAACTCATGCTCACCACCCTGGCCTTCGCCTTCCCCTTCGCCGGCACCCTGGCCTTCGCCTTCTCCTTCGCCTTCGCCCTCATCCGGACGCACCGGCTGTTCGCCGATGATATCGCCCTCTTCCCCCTCTCCGGTACCGCTGGAAGGCTCTCCTTCCCCGGTTTCCGGGTCAAAGGAAGGTTCATCATGGACAAACTTCTCCTCTACGGTGGTGGGAACAACGATAATCTTTTCCTTGCCCCCGGTACCTGGTTTGACAATACGGCCTATACGGATTTTACGCTTGAATCCGTCCTCTTCCCTTTGGCGATCCCGCTCTAATAATTCATCAAGGGTTATCATACGTTTCCCCTTTGTTTTTATACAATGAGAACTGTTACCACGTGTTCTGACCGAAATGCCGTGTTTGAACGAAAATTTGAAACCTTAAGCAACCTCATGGTTATGAGGATTGCAAATATTTCTGCAACACCGCAGATGGGTGAATTTTCGCTTAAACACTACTTGTCATCTTCCTGGCTGCAGAAATACTCAATTGTCTTTTGGGCACAAGTAGGGCAATATCCAAGCTTCTGATCCATGGTATAAATCATTCGTTCATACAACTTCTGATTTTCTTCGTTGGTGCGGTTGGCCAGGGCACCAATCAAAGAGCCGGCACCGGCAATGTCGGATTTAAGCCGGACATCGGTGATGGCTTTGACCAGTTCCAGGTTGTCCATAAAATCATAATTGGCATCCACAGACAATTTCTGGCCATATATCTTTCTAATGGAATTTCTAAAGGAAGCCCGCTGTTCTTCGGTTTTAAGGCCCAGTCGCTCCTCGACGTTTTTGATATAACGCTCATCAATTTTAAGGGCCCGAAGCTCGCCTGTCTGGGGATCCTTGTACTTCCACATCATATCCGGCCCCAGGTGCTCGGCGTCCACACCGATAATCATGTTTACGTAGTTAAGCACATCCTTTTTAATGGCCAGCGGTTCGTCCATATACGCATTAAACATCTCTGTCATAATGCGCTCCCTGTAAAGTCCCCTGGCAATTTTCAAATCTTCCATAAATTTATTCCGGTCGGCAGGTTCCTGGACATAATCAAGCACCACCCGTTCCAGGGCATTGAAAATATCCAAGGCAAACATACACTTGCCGTCATTGGTTTCAGAGGATTCCAAAAGCAGCTGTACAGCCCGGCCAAGATTTCTTTGCCCAAGCCCTTTCTGTCCAAAGCGTTTGGTCATATCGGTATCCTGGTTGAGCTGATCAATGAGTTCAGCCAGGGTCTTAAGGCTTTTTTCACCGGCCACCTCCCCTGCGGCAAGCTTCATGGTTTCAACGGGAGTGAGTTTTTCGGACCGGGGCAGCCGGGTCAGCACCACGGCAACGGATGCGGCATAATTTAAATTCGGATCCTGGTGAAGCTCTTCCTGGTCAAGGGACCGCTTGACATCTGTGCCGATGGCATATTCGGTCAAGGTTTTCTGAATCTTATAATCCGTATTATGGGCCACATAGCAAATCCGGCACCGGTCAACAATGGGGGCTTCCTCACGTTCCATCAAAAAGGTGTTGAACTCAGAGTTATTTGAGGTGGCGATGATCAGGGTGTCAATGGGCCATTTAAACCCGTCCAGCTCAATCGTTCGGTTCTGGATCACACCCAGATACACCTGCACCAGATCTTTTTTATTTTTATAAATTTCATCGGAAAAATGAATCCCGCCGCCGGCCACCCGGGCCAAAGCCCCCCGGCGCAGGTCAAACCGGTAGGGATTGTTTGAATCAGGAATATGCAGCAGGCGCTGAATGGACTCTTCCCCCATAAGATCCACGGCAGAGGAAGTGATTTTATCCTTGGCCGGATACTTGCCGGTAATCGTGCCAAGGCTTTCTATCAAGGGTACCGGGGCAATTTCGATGAATTCCATCATTTGGGCAGGCGTTTCATCACAATGTTCGCGAATCTGATTCCATATGTAAGCCGAACAGGCGCCCAGAGGGCGATACTGTTCATAGATGCTTTCTATCTCCTTATCCTTGAATTTAAATGCTTTGGAAAGATAGCTCATGGAGGCGTCTTTGTTTCCCTTGAAGCTCATGGCAAGGATCATGGGATCCTCATAGGTCTGGGATTCAATGACGTTGATCTTTCCATATCCGCCCAGTTTGTCAAGATTTTTAAAGCGAAACGTATATTTCAGGTTCTTTGGAATAGACAAAAACTCCCGATAGCGCGCACACAGATATTCAACGAAAAAGGTTTTCCCATTCCCCGGTTCCCCCACCAGGACAAATGCCATTTCCCTGGAAGACCCACCCTCGGAGGCATCCTTGACAAAAGAGACAAATGAATTGATTTCGTCATACATACCCACCAGATGCTTTTTGCCTCCACTGAACAAGTCAAATTGGTAGGTGGTTTTTCCTTTGACCGTGACCTTGCGGATACCGGCATCCAGAATCATACGGGAAACCCCCTGGAATGCATCCTCAAATATCCGGGTCCCCTTTTTAACGGCTTCGACGTGGTGGTTAAAGCTCTTAGGATCTGTTGTTGTGGCCATTTTACCCTCCATGGGCAGCAGAGGCGGCAAGTGCTGCCAAATCTTTGGTTGGAATTTATGTGAAAGTTTCGCTTAGTCGATAAATTACTTTCTTGTTTTATTGTGGGGGTGAACCTGGGTGTTAATAGAGTCCAGGCCAGCCCATGGCTGTTAGTCACGTTTGAAAATGAATACGTTTAAAATCTTAAAACAGAAAACGCCTTTAAAAAATATATCAGGCGAAAAAAAAGGTGTCAAATACTATCGCAACCTTCTTCGCCTCTGTTATAAACGCTTTTGGTATTTTTAATTTTATGATAACAATAATACGTAAACTTAATCAACTGTCGCAAATGAGGGAACTAATGACCCGTTCAATGTTGCTGACCATTAAGGATCTGATCAATGAACTGAATATGGGTAAGGCCACCTTAAAGTTCATTTTACATCAATTCAGCCCGTGGATTCCCACACAAATTATCAACAATGAAACATACTACACTGAACAGGCGGTGACCACGCTGTCAAAAATTAAAAATTTTCTGGACACCGGTATGCTGCCCGGGCAGATTGAGGTATTTCTTAAACAAGAAGCCGATATGTTGAAAACAACAGAAAAGCATCCTGACGGCGATCAAGGAACACTCCCCGCAGACATAGAATCCGCATCAATGCTCAAGGATCTGTTTCAAGGATATATCGAAAAACAGGATCGGATTGCCCGGGCACAGGAAAATCTTGTCAGAGTAGAAGATCGAAAAGCCGATGCACTGGAGAAACAGGCTGCTGCCGAAGAGAAAAAAGCCGATGCATTGACAAATATTGCCCGGGCACTGGAGGAGATGAACCAGCGGCACAACGATGCGCCCCAGGCCATAAAAGTTGCCGGACATGCTGTTGAAAGTATCGCCCTGGAAAAAGCTCCCGCATTTGACGAAAACCTTGCGGACACGCATTTTGATGAAAATGAATACCTTTCTGAGGATCCTTTACCCTTGGAAGATCCCTTCCGGGACCAGGATTATGAAGAGATTGATGACATTGGTTCCTCCAACGTGGATGACCTCTCTTTGCTGGTCAATGAAACAGCCCTGACACCTGAAGATATTGATGACCTATCCTCATTAATCAACAGTGTATCTGATCCATCCGGCAACCTCGACGATCTTGCAAGCCTGCTCGAAGAGACGCCGTCAACATCTGAAATTGCTCCCCCTTCGGATGATATGGATGATTTATCAAAACTGGTTGCCCCTGATCTATCATCATCTGATTCTGCCGATAATAGTGCGGCTGATGAAGGTGATAATGAGAACGATATAGACGATCTTTTCAGCCTTGTGGATATGGATACCGATCTGCCACAGGACTTTAATGGGGATGTAGATGATCTGTCCAGGCTTATTGAACCGGTAAACGATAAGATGGCCGGTGATTTTGATGACCTGTCCGCCCTGATTGAAGGGCCGGAACAGCCCCAGGAAACAATGGACGACCTTGCTTTACTTGTGAATCACGCGCAAGAAAATTCAGAACAGGCAACCGCCGGGGGAGACCTCTCAACGGATGATCTATGGAACTTGGTTCCGGATGCAGAAAATTCAAACCGAGAAATAGAGAACCAGACTGGGCAGCCGGTTGACACCGCTGAAATGGATAACTTGTCTGCGCTGATAAATCCGGAACCGGACCACAGCCCCCCCTCAGTCGAGACAACATCTGGGGATCCGGATATTGTTGATGGTTCCACAGATAGTCTTACGGAGACACCTTCAATCAAACCGGATATTTCGCCGGAACAGGATATCAAAAAATACAAAGCCGCCGTCATGAAAATTATTATTGGCTTAAAAGAACAAGGCCTTAACGCTCAACAAACAACGGATCGGCTCAACAGAGACGATGTCGCGACTTTGTCCGGGAAACCCACCTGGGGACTGAAAGCCATAGAAAAAATTTACGGCTTTATTGATTCTGCAAAATAACAAACAGCCATGGGGTCAAACCCACCACACAAAAAGGCAACCGGATAACTCGTCGCCACCTTTATTTTGCGCTGGCAGCATCTGCGAAACGCGTGTCAACAAATTTATCCAGGTCGATGAGAGAGGTCATAATATTCATTTCATCCATCATATATTTCTGGATCTTATCAAGATCTTCTTTTTGGGGATAAAGTTCTCCTGTCAAAATCCGGTCCGGCGGGTCGGTAAGCACTCGCCGAATGATATCCTTGTCCTGGGAAAAAAAGTCTGCACCAATAATTGAAGCCGGCTCAGGCTGGGCATCAATGGCCAGACCGGACCGAACAAAACTTGTACAAATTTCCTGCATGGCTTCGGGATTTTTTTCAATAATTTCTGTCCGCATGACAAACACGCAGCAAGGATGCTTGGCCCACAGATTTTTTGAAAGCTCAAATTCTTCACCATGCCCGGCGGCGATAACCTGGGAACCGAACGGTTCAGCCACAATAAACCCACCGATTTCGCCGTCTTCGTCGTATTCAAGGGCTTCGGGCATCTGAAACGGTGCAACCACCTCAAGGGTGACATCAATACCCTTTTCGGTAGCACGTCCGGGTTTTAACCCCTTCTCGGATAACAGCTTATGAAACAGCATATTGTGAATGGAGAGCTGATACGGAATCAATACAGTCTTCCCGGCGAAATCCTCAACGGAATTGATATTGGCTCTTTTATTTTTAACCAGGACACTGCCGGATTTATGGGCCAGCAGCAGCAACTTGAGATCAACACCGGACTTAAAAAGGTCCATGGCAGTCGGTGCCAACACCAAAGCACCGTCCAAGGATTTCACGGAAAGCGCATCAGCAACTTCATTCCACCCGTTTTTCACCACTGGCTCCAGTGTGCAGTGCTGAAAGGTTTCCATACTTTGTTGTAATTTTCGAGCCGTTACACCGAGAATGAAATGATCTGTGATTTTAAGATATCCGATCTTGATCGCGGGTTTTTCCGCCATTTCATGCACCTCCGGGGATGATTAATGTATAAAAATAATGGTGAATCTCAATAACGATATATGTTTAAGTTTGATTTAAAGCCAATCTTAAAAAAGCTCTAAACTGTTCGACTGCCGGATTTTACGCTTCATTTACATTTGAATCTGCCATAATTTCGCAACAAAGTAAACCCCAACGTGAAGAATGTGGCGCCTCAGATAACGAGGCGGTATAATAAATTTAACTAAAAAAAAGAATCTGAGTGACCGGTTAATTCAGCTTCTTTTTTTGCTTGGATAATTATACTTGCGAAAATTAAATCCTGGGGAGAGGTGAGTTTTATATTAAACCGTGTACCGTTCACCATCGCCACCGGGATTTTCGCATGTTCGCATATTGACGCTTCGTCCGTCCCTAAAAACCCGGTATTGCATGCGTGGGATACGGCCCCGACAATGAGATCCAGACGAAAAACCTGGGGCGTCTGGGCCCTAAACAATCCGTTTCGGTCAACGGTGCAACATATTTTGCCATCCTTATCCCCCTTTTTCACTGTGTCAACAATATCCAAAACCGGAATGCAGGCGCCGTTTTCCAAGACACTGTCAAGGCAACGGTCCACCAGATTTTTGCCCACAAACGGGCGTACACCATCATGAATCAGTACAAATGTTCTTTCAGGGTACGCACAAATGTTCAGTGCTTTATTCAGCCCGTTCCCCACAGAATCCTGACGGGTCTTACCACCTTTGACAATATGCAATGGTGTGGAAAATGAAAATCTGTGCAGAAGATCATTACGGATAAAATCCAGGTCCTGTTCCGGCACCACAAGAACAATCTCATCCACCCGCCCATGTGAATCAAAGGCGAGAAGTGTGCGGACAATGACCGGAATACCTTCAAGATCAATGAACTGTTTTTTAACAGCAGACTGCATGCGCAGGCCTTTTCCGCCCGCCACAACAACGGCAATGTTTTTAAACGCCTTTTTATTTTCGGTGTCAGACATAAATTTAAATTAAATAATTCAATTCACCGGGCAAGGGAATGCCTTTGCCCATATGATCTTCACCGTAATTGACACCGGCAAGAATTTTCAAATCATTCAACGCCCTGGAATCGCCCGTGAAGACGACCGTTTCAATCTCCTCTTTTTTTATTTTCCCCCCGGCCCACTGAATATCGAGAACCGATGACGCATCAAACTGGTCTTTTCCCACATGAAGCTTTACTTCTCCGCCGTAATGCTGAACAATCTTTGCAACCAAAAGGCTTGGCCGGCTATGAAACCCCCTGTCTTTGGGAATCCCCACCTCAACTGTCCCGGACTCCATATTCATATTTAAAACCTTTGTGGCAACCGCCTTGCCCGAGGATAAAAAACGGCCCGCATAATAGAGGCAGTAATTCATGGCCCGATCCAAAACAGCATCCGGATCAATAAGATCGGAAAGAGAGAGACTGATATTTTTATAAACGTGCTTAAAGCCGGTATCATAGAGGTGGCGCTCATAAAAATGGAGCAACCGCCCCAGCACCTGCAAAATATGAAAAACGATGGAAAAATGACTGCGCAACTGGTTTAAAAGTTCAGCATCAGGCGACTGCAGCGTGGTAACGACATAGGAATCAAAAGATGATTGGATATTATGCACCCGCATCTCATAGCTTCTGATTGTCACCTCGTTGATCACATCTGGGACAAGCTTGTAAATCGTCTCAAGATCATAGCGTTCGTAGAATGTAAACTGTTCAAAATCCCGTATCAGTTCAAGAAACTGACTTGCGATCCGTGTCAGATTTTTTTTCTGACTGCTTTGGGGCATGGCATCGTCAATATTATGTTCCAACTGGCCGGCTGTGGCAATGCCGGGAAAATAGTCCAGGTTATAGCCGGAATTCGGGATGGTGATATCAAGACGTTTTGCCTCCCTTAACGCAACGGGAGCCGCCTGATGAATGGCGCCCTGGAGGAACCTTAGCATATCAAGCGCCTCCTGCTTAAAAGCACTGTGATTTTGATCCCCGAAATCATAAAAATCAAACCGGTCCAGGGTGTGGCGCTGGGAATAACAGGCAAGGGAAAGATGTCGAACCGCGGCTGATATTGCACGATAAAACACCCACTCCCTATTTTTTTTTGCACCATGAAAATCAAGAAAATCTTCCATGATGTGGGAGGTGATTATCAGTTTTGAGCACAGTTTTTTGGTGAAAAGATAACTGTCGTCATTCAATTTAATAATGAACAGAATACATTGAAGATATTCATATGAAAAGATATTTGCCTTTTCCTTAAAGGATATGCCGCAGGTTTCATTCATAACTGTTTACTCGATATTTAAAATTTCGGTCTGACCGGCCCGTAAGCCGAATTCTGTTAC
>JAKSBO010000363.1 GCA_022361095.1 Desulfobacterales bacterium
CAAAGATCACATTACAAGATGAGAGGTCCGTATTAAAACTTGAATATCGGCCTCTCATTTACAACAGCAAACAAATCATTCTCTTTCAACCAACGCGGAATTGGAAGGTTATAAAGCCCCCTTGAGTTGAGAATACAAAACAAACTTCAATCAAATCATCAATTTAAGGAAGCCCTTGATTTTCAACCAAAAACACCTGTTAATTCAATCGTTATCATAATTTTCCATTCCAGGGGTTTTAGTCCTTTTGTTGACAAGACGCATTCTGTTATCTTACGATACGTAACGATTCAAGGTGTTGAACTGTTTAATCCATATCAAATTACGGAATCATAACAAACATATGCTTGAAAAGACATCCATATCCGGCAGTAAAGGCATGCGGGTCCAATACATGACCAGGCCGGTTGCAGGCCTTCTGGCACTGCTTTTTTTTTCATCCTGTACTGTGGAAAAGCCCGTAACCGTCGTTAATGATTCTCAGGTTCACAAAATAGAAAAGATAGAGAAAAAAAATACGGTTGTAGATGATTCGCGACTCCGTCAATTAGAAAAACAGAATGCGGAGCTGAACTGCAAGCTGGCTGAGCAGAAACTGCTTTCAAAAAAATTACAGCAAACATTGCTCATAAAGCATAAAGAAACCGATGCCTGCCGGCAGGTCAAGGAAAAATTGATCAAAGAACTGTCGCAAAGCAAAGCCAAGCTGGCAACCCGGGGCAGCAAACTGGAAGCGGCCACCCTGATCGCCGAGGCCACGGCCGTCATCAGCACGTTGGCGCAAAAGCCCTTGAAACCGCCCCAGAAAATTATCCGGGAAAAGGCATTGGAAAACCTTAAAAAGAGTAAACATGAACTGGCAGAAGGAAACTATGAAAATGCGGCCTACTTGTCCAGAGAGGCCATGGCCCAGGCAAAAGGCATTGATCTAGGTAAGAATAACAGCACCGCCGGTCCGGCAGAAGAGGAAATCTTTTTTTCAACGCCTTTGCAAATGAAATTGTTTACAACCGGGAATCTTAGAAAAGGCCCGTCCATAAAGGCGGGGATTAAAAAAATCCTTCAGGAAGGAACCAGCGTGATTGCCGTTGGCCATAAACACAATTGGGTGAAAGTCAAATTAGCAGATACTGACGAGACCGGCTGGGTTCACCTGTCCCTTCTTTATTAACCCGCCAGGGTTGCATATGGCCCTTCTCCACCGGTCCATTACTGCTCGCCGGCAGCCTGGTAAACAACCCGGTTTCGGCCCTCTTCCTTGGCACGGTAAAGTGCCATATCGGCTCGCCCGACGATCTTTTGTTCATCCGGATCCTGTTTATGGATTCTGCCGATACCAATGGAAATATTGACCTGTATTTCCCGGGCGTCATGAATAACCGTATGGCTTGAAACGGCTTTCCTGATACGTTCCGCCGCCTGGATGGACTCTTCCTCCCCGGACTCTGCAAGGATCACAAGAAACTCCTCCCCCCCGTATCGGCCGGCAGCGTCGACATTACGCAAATTTTCACTAAAAATTTCGGCCACCTGTTTTAATACGGTATCACCGGCCTGGTGTCCGTATGTATCGTTAACAGCCTTAAAGTGGTCCACGTCAAGCATTAATACGGAAAACTCGGTTTTATACCGGCGATAGTATGCGTAATGATCACGCAGGATACTCATCAGCCGTTTTCTGTTATTCAAACCCGTCAAAGGGTCAGTGGTGGCCAATTGCTCCAGCTTTGCCTGGCTGAGCTTCAGTTTAGCGACCATCTCATTAAAAACGTTGGTTGCAAAACCGATCTCATCGTTGCGGTGTACGGGAAGCCGGACATCCAGATCGCCTTCGGCCACCCTTTCAGCCCCCCTGGTCAAAGCCGACAGCGGCACCATGATCTGCCGGGTCAGCAAATAAGCCACAATCGCCATAAAAACACTAAAACAGCAGACGATCATAATGTTTCGATGGCGGGCATGGATCAGTCCGGAAAAGGTCTTTTCATAATCTTCTGCAATGAAAAGCCCCCACGAAAGTTCTCGAAACGGGACAACCAGACCCATTAAACGTTCTCCCGCACCGTTGACATATTCACGAAGCATGTGCCTGCCGGCTAAAGGGGATAGCGTGATTTCATTGAGCACTTTTTTCCCTCCCCTGCCGTATAAAAACTGCCGGCCTGTATCGACATCCACCAGGGATTCATAGGTCCAGTCTCCGGAGTCGCCGAATTTTGCCGGATCCAATAAAGGCAATAATCCGGTGAGCCTGACTTCAATGGCCAGCAAGGTTTCATATTCATAGAGCTGATCCAGAAAAAGAGGAACCCCGATCAGGATAAGGGATGATTTATCCCTTGAATCAAAATATGCGGGACCCTTGAACCATTGTCTGTCTGAAATCTGTTCGGTGTAATCATCCGGAAAAACAAAAGGGCGGTCGCGGCCGCCGCTTTCGGATGAGGCAATCACAGCACCGGTCCTGGAAAGAACAAAAATCCGGACATAATCTTTAAATTGATGCTGCAATGTACTCAGGTAGGTTTCAAGTATTTTGATAGTTGGCAGCCTGTTTTTAATGCCGTCCGCCTTTTTTTCCGGCATCTTAAGATAAGCCGTAACAGCGTCCGATACAATTGACGCATTAGAGAACACGGTCAGATCATAAACCCGCTTTTTAAGCCACAGGGAAATTTCCCGCTCCATGATCTGTGCAGAGTCGACAAATTTTTGTTTAACTTTTTCCTCAAGTGTGGTTTGCAGCATGTTTTGAAGCAAAAGACCCATGGATAAAGAAGGTATGGCTGTGACCAATATCGCAAAAACAAAAATCCGGTTTCTGATACTCAACAAATATCTATGTTTATTTTTCCGCTTGTCCATGGATTGATTCAAATTATACTTCCGTCAAAACCTTAACACGCATCGACTCAACAATGCCGCTTGTTTTTTCTTTATATTCAAGCATATGCGCAGACGATAAATGGGCCATTAAATCCTCTACACTCTCCCATTTTTCAATAACGGTAACTACATTTTTATTCAATTCCTGGGGCGGCAGTTCCGTGGGCATATCAACCGTCGGAATATATTCAATACAGCCTTTTTCCCCAAGCACCGCAGGTATATTGGACTTAAAAATTTCAATAAATTTGTCTAATTGCCCAGCTTTAACATGAATTGACGCAATCACATTGACCATAGTAAACATCCTTGTTTTTTTTTATAAGAAAGTCCGGGTATGTTACTCAGATCTTTCAACGTTTGTTTTGAGTTATGCCTGGCAGTAGAGATTGTCAGGTCAGCCCGTGGCTGTTAGAAAATCATCATTTTTTAAATTTTGCTTTCAGGGTCCGGAATCCGCTTTTGGGGAGAAGAATAGACTAAAAAAACCCGGATGGCAACCGCGTTCATCCGCCATGATAGACGGAGACCCTTTTGCCGAACCAAAGCGGTCTAACGGCTTTTTTTATGGCAAGGCAGAATTGTTCAGGCGGTCAAAATTTTCAAATATATTATTAATGGTTGCTCTGCAGCGGGTCATTTCATCCGGGCCGATCCCCTGCTCTGCCTCCTCCAGCATCTCTTCTACAAACCCCACGAGATGGGGTTTTAATTCTTTGGCTTTGTTTGTCAGATAAACAAGGTTGCTGCGTTTATCATTTTGGTCAGGAATCCTGAGCACAATATTTTTTTTCTCAAGCCCGTTTAAAAGCCGGGTAACGGCGGCTTTGTCTTTAACGGCGGTCCGGGCAAGGGCCTGCTGGGTCTGCCCGTCCCGGCGGTAAAGATGAACGAGCAGGCTCCACTGCTCGTAACTGATATCGATGCCGGCATCCTGGAATTTTTTGGACAGCCGTTTTATGATCGCCCGGGATAACCGGCCCACAAGGTAACCAATGGACTGGTCAATAATTTTGTTGTAGTTGTCCACGTAAGCCTCTTTGCCCGTGTTATTACCCTCAGGCATCGGCGTTCTTCCCATTAAACATCTTTTTTATATAAGAGATCCAGATCCCGCTGAGGAACCAGGAATACGCCCAGGTACCAAGCGTAATGGCAAGAAAGGCTTTGACAATGTCCATGGGAGTACCGTCAAGGGAGAAGGCAGGCACATATCCGAAAAGAAGGGGGCCCAGGTACAAAAATTTGGCAAATTTAAACGAGGCCAGGGCAGTGCGCCACATATTGGCCTTGGCAATGGTTGCACCTGCAAAGGCAGCAATGCAGACCGGCGGCGTTATATTTGAATCCTGGGACAACCAGTAGACGATCATGTGCGCAGCAATTTGATTGACTCCAAGATGGGTCAAAGCCGGCACCGCAACAACGGCAGTGATCAAATATGCTGCCGTGACGGGAACCCCCATACCTAGGACCAGGGAAGCCAGGGCCACAAGCAGTATGGTCAGAACCAGGGAACCGCCGGCAAGTTCAATCATGATATCGGCAAAGGTCAATACCAGGCCCGAAAAGGTTAAAACCCCGATAATAATTCCGATGACACCCACCGTAGCACCGATTTTAAGACTGTTTTCAGTACCGGAACGGGCAGCCTCAAGAAAATTGACCAATCCGGGTTTTACCTGTTCAGGCTTTTTGATGTACACAAAAACAGCGGCAGCAGCGCCGATCAGAAAACCGGCCCACTGGGGGATGACAAAGTTGTCCGAGCCGCCGGCAACACTGCTGATTAAAGATACCAAAAAAATTCCGGTTACAATCAGGGCCATGGTCAGGTCCATGGAAGTATCCGATCTTACCCGGCTGATAAAAAGACAGGAGACCAGGCCGAGTATCGCTGAAAATCCGGGCGAATATCCCGTGAGCATTAAAATTGTGATGGCGACCAGGGGAATGGTATAAAACCATTGGGTTTTAAAAATATGGGCCGCAGACTGCTCACTTTTTTCTCCGACAATATTATCTTTTTTGGCCTCATAGTGAACCATGCAGAACACACTGAAAAAATACATAAATGCGGGAAAAATGGCCACCAGCATAATTTTCGAATAGGGAACACCGGTCAGCTCAGCCATGATAAAACCGCCCGCACCCATGATCGGGGGCATGAACATCCCGCCAATGGAGGCTGCCGGTTCGACACCACCGGCCACATGGGGTTTAAATCCCGCCTTTTTCATCATTGGGATGGTGAACATACCCGTGGAAACGGTATTGGCAATAGCTGAGCCGGAAATCGACCCGAAAAGCCCGGATGCGATGACGGAGACCTTACCCGGTCCGCCCACCTTATGGCCGACAGCGGCCAGGGGCCAGTCAATAAAAAATTTCTGGGCCCCGCATTTTTCAAGGTAAGCGCCGAACAGGACAAATAAAATAACATAGGTTGCCAGAACATTGGCCATGATGCCGAACACACCGTCACTTTTGTAGAAAATACTGATGCACAACTCCGTAAACGGTGCACCGGCGTGGGAAACCAAATCCGGGGCCATATATCCGTACACCCCGTAAATCAGCATCAAAGCGCCCATGAGAACAAAGACATTACCCACAACCCGGCGGGCCAGTTCAATGCCGATGAGAACGCCGATAATGGCAAAAACCATATCAACCGTTGTCTCAGCACCGGTCCGGTAATTAATGGCTTCAAAAAGCACGATCCAATATCCGACCGAAGCAATGGATAAAAAAATCAGCACATAATCAATGATTCTGCCGATAAGGGTTTTTGATTTATACAGCAGGAAGACAAGGATATAGGTGATGATAACGTATATCCCCCTGTGATACTGGGTCGCCATAGGCTGCACAATGGCGGACCAGGAGTAAAACAGAACCAGAATTATTGAAAGGAGATCGAATATAATTTGTTCCAGTCGATTGAGTTTTTCGTACACGGCCTTCTTCCTGTCTATTATGTGTTTAATACAATTCGGACAGAAAGGCGTCTTCAGAGCCTTTCTGTCCGGTTATAATAAAGCTTGATCAAAATTTATATACGCCTATAGTACCCCTTTTTCCTTCCAGAATTTTTCAGCACCGGGATGAAAAGGGGTGACGATACCGTCAGCGCCGCGTTCAACAGCCATATCATTAAATGTTTTTTTCTGTGATTTCATATGGGCAAGCCCCTCATCGGAAAAAATCAGGGTCAGCATTTTGTAAACCGTCTCATCAGACACTTTCGCATTGGCAACCCAGATGGCGGAATCCTGGAATGACGGGGTGTCGGAATCTACACCTTTATATGTGTTTGCCGGAATCGCCACTTTTGCAAAATAGGGATGTTTTTCATAAAAACCTGTTGATGTTGCATCGGCATCAAGATCAATCATAGCAATATCATTGGTTTGGGCAGCCATCATAACAGCGCCTGTGGGGTATCCAACGAACAGCCAGAATGCGTCAAGCTGATTGTTGCCAAAGGCCTGGGCCGCATCATTATATCCCATGGCGTTTCTTTCTATTTTATCCCAAATACCCATGTGTTTAAAAAAAAGTTCGCAATTGGCAAATGCGCCTGAACCGGCATTGCCCACGCCCACTTTTTTACCCATAAGGTCCTTGGTGCTTTTAATGCCCGAATTTTTGCGTACAACAAGCTGTGCCGGTGCGCCGTAAAGCCATGCTACGGCCAGTACGTTTTCATACTTTCTGGTATCGTTTGACAACAAACCATGGCGTCCCTGGTAGACATGCCCGGAATAAAGAACGCTCATCTGCTGTCTGCCCGCATTGGTTTTTCTTAAATTTTCAGTTGAGCCGCCGGAAGATTGGGCCTGGACTTTAAACTCTTTGACCTCTTTCATGGGTTTATAAACCTGGATACTGTTGGCCACGACCTGAAACGTTCCGCCGGCAGGGCCGCCGCCGAATACAATTCGTTCTTTGGCAAAACCAGGCTGGCAAAAGACCATGGAAATGACCCCGATAAACCCAAGAATCAATAGATGTTTACCCTTCATAATTTTCTCCTATCTACCGTTAATATTCCAAAAATAAATAAATGAACCGAAATTCATACTATCAACCGGTTTTAAAAAGATCAATGGAAGTTTCTGTGAAGCCGCCTTCCTTTTTCTATGTGTAACCCATTACATTGTTTGAAATATAGGCTGTCAACTGCCCATGCAGATCCGGGCCGCCACATTAACCGCCTCAACACCATCGGAAGAGTATTCGGCGCCAATGGATTCGGCCCACTCCCGGGTCACCACGGCACCGCCCACCATGACCTTGCATTCAAGCCCGTTCTTTTTTGCCAGTTCAATGACCTCGGGCATACGCACCATGGTGGTGGTCATCAGGGCGGACAGCCCTATGAGATCGGCCTTGTGGGCGGCTGCCGCCTCAATAATATCCTCGGCCGTGACATCCTTGCCCAGATCAACCACATCAAACCCGAAATTTCTAAGCATCAGCACCACGATGTTTTTTCCAATGTCATGGATATCCCCCTGGACCGTGGCAAAGACCAGGGTACCCTTTTTCTCACTGGCGCCTGAGGCCGCAAGGGCAGGTTCAAGCACGGCAAACCCGTTTTGCATGGTCTCGGCACTGGCAATAAGCTGGGGAAGGAAATACTTTCTTTCATCATAGTACTCCCCCACGGTCATAATGGCCGGAATCATCTTTTTTTCCAGCAGTTCGGACGGGGCAATCCCCTTTTCCAGGGCCTGGCTGCAAAGCGGCTCAATGTCCTCTCTCCGGCCCTCGATCACCGCCGCCACAATCTGGTCCTCCACGGACATATCCGTTGCTTTTTTGGCGCCGGTCTCTTTTTTCTTTTCCGCGTTTTTATCCTTGGCAAACCGCTGGATATATGACAACGCATCCCGGTCCCGGCCGGTCAGCACATCCGAAGCCGCTTTAGTATTCATCAAAAGCTCATGGGACGGATTGGCAATGGCCCAGGAGAGCCCGGCACCGGCTGCCATGGCAAAAAAGGATGCATTCACCCACCCGCGCTCGGGCAGGCCAAAGGAGATGTTGGACAACCCGAGAACCGTGCCAAACCCCTGTTCGGAGGCCCATTTGACGGTTGCAAGGGTCTCTTTGGCGGCCTGGGGATTACTGGATACGGTCATAACCAGTCCGTCCACAACCAGGTCTTTGTTTGTGTACCCATAGACAGCGGCCCGTCGGGCAATCTCCATGACCAGCTCTTTTCTTCGCTCGGCCTTGTCCGGCAACTCATTGTCGGCCAAGGGCAGTACAATGAGCATAGACCCGTACTTGGCCGCCACCGGCAGCAGTTTATCAAGTTTTTCTTTTTCAGCTGAAATGGAGTTGATCAAGGCCCGGCCCGGGTAGTAGCGAACAGCCGCTTCCACCACCTCCGGATCCGAGGAGTCAATGACCAGGGGCAGATTGACCACCGGCACCACACTTGAAATGATATCTAAAAGGGTCTGTTTTTCATCAATTCCGGGCATGCCCGCGTTGATGTCCAGCAGGTCGGCCCCGGCTGCGGCCTGGTCCCGGGCCAGTTTACGCACATAGGCCATGTTCCCGGCTTTGAGTTCCCCCTGCAAAATCTTTTTCCCGGTGGGGTTGATGCGTTCACCAATGATGCGGATGGTGCTGTCTGGACCTGTAACCAGGGCCTGGGTGGCCGAGGAGAGCATGGCCGTCTCCACGGGTTTTCTTTCCAGGGGCACACATTCTGCCATACCCCGGGCCAGTTTGGCGATATGTTCGGGATTGGTGCCGCAGCACCCCCCCATGATATTGACGCCGGCTTCGGCAAAGGGCCCGGCAAAGGCGCTGAATTCATCGGCATCCATGGGAAATACGGTTTCGTTGTCCTTTATGACGGGCATCCCGGCATTGGGTTTGGCCATCACCGGAATCTGCACCATCTTCCGGATACGCCGGATAACGTTAAGCATCTCCCGGGGACCGGTTGAGCAGTTAACCCCCACCACATCGGCCCCTAAACTTTCAAGGGTGACCGCCATGGATTCCGGCGTGGTGCCGTTTAAACTGTGCCCGGTTTCATCAAAGGTCATGGAGACCATGGTAAACCCGCCGCACAGCTCCTTAACCGCAAGCAGGGCCGCCCGGCTCTCCTGGATGTCAATCTGGGTTTCAATAACAAAAAGATCCACGCCGCCGTCAATCAACCCCTGGACCTGGCGTTTAAACCCCTGGACCGCCTGTTCAAAATCAAGGTCGCCAAAGGGCTTGATAAACTGGCCGCAGGGGCCGATATCCCCCACGATCAGCGGACGGATGCCTTCCCGTTCCGCCAGCTCATCCGCCGTTTTAACCGCATTTTCAGCTATCTTGCAGTTGACCTGCTCTGTTTTACCGGCAGCGCCGAACTCCTCAAGCTTCCAGGGCGTGCCGCCAAAGGTGCAGGTATAAAGCATATCCGAACCGGCCCGGGCATAGGCGCGGTAGATATCGGCCGAAACCTCGGGATTCTCCATGGACCACAGTTCCGGGCTTACCCCCGGCGGCAGGCCCCGCTTCTGCATCTCGGTGCCGGTGGCCCCGTCCAGAATAAGAATTCGTTTATTAATAGTGTCCAGTATGCTTTTGTCTTTTTCCCCCATGTCGTTGCTACTCCCCCGTCACTTTAGAAATACCGCAAAATGCGGTAACGCTTTTTTCCGGCATCAGGATACAGGTATCCGTTATGGCCACCCCAAGCGTTTCCATTTTAAGAAGGTGATATATATCTGCCTGAAACCGGATGTCAAAGTCCCCGTAACCTGCAGAAAACCGCTTTAATTTTAACACCTTTCGTTCCCTGACCAGCTCTTTGTTGAACAATGCCATCAGCCAGTCAAATCCTTCATCAACAATTTCAGATGCCGCAGCATCCATAATCACAGCCCCGGTCATCCGTTTCTCATCCTGGAGCTGCTTAATTTTATCGGCAACTGCCTGGCCGCCGGTAATACCCATAATGAGCAATTGATCGGCCTTCCCCAGAAACCGGGTAAACCCTGCGCTTTCAAACATGATACCAAATTGCTTTAACGCAACGGTGCCGTTACCGGGGTCAATTTGGATATCCCCGATACGGGCCGAAGCCTTAAGGTGGATAAGATCCGTTGCATAAGTGATCCATTTGTCCACCTCGGACATCATCCGCTGTGAAATCTCATTTTGACGGCGCTGATACCCCAGCCGTTTAAGGATTTTATACCTCGGCACTTTTAAGGGGATGTATGGGAAGGTTCTAAGCTGCTGCATTCGGCTAATATATCAGTTTTTTTTTATTATTAAAGCGTTTTCCCCAGGCTGGCACAGGGTAAATCGTTTATGTAAAATACAAACACCCTTCTGTGCCGCTGTGGAAATCATCAACTTTTACTTTTGATCGGCAACAGTGTACGCTATTTCATATGCGGTCCTTAAGGGATCATGTCTAACATTTTTTTTGCTTTTTCATCTCCATTTAGAGCGGCTTTTGAATACCATTTTTTCGCCTCTTTTGCATCCTTCATCACCCCAAGCCCCTTATAATATAGATACCCGATATTGGACTGTGCTAAACTATAGTTTTTATCGGCTGAGAGCAGATATAATTCATAGGCCTTTTGATAGTTCCTTTCTACACCCTTTCCGTGTTGATACAATGTACCAAGATTGTTCTGTGCTTGGGCATTTCCCTGAACGGCTGCTTTTTGATACCATCTTGCAGCCTTGGAATAATCAATCTCAGTGCCGCATCCATAATGATACATTATAGAGACTATAAGTTGAGCATGTTCAACCCCATACTCTGCTGCAATTAACAGTAATTTTAATGCCTCAGGGTGATTTTTTTCGACGCCGGATCCCAAATAGTACATTTGACCGAGCCGGTATGCTGCATTTACAACCCCTTGTTGTGCAGCCTTTTGATACCAATATTCAGCTTTTTTAAA